>JANYKI010000127.1 GCA_025361645.1 Methanothrix sp. | reverse complement strand
TCAAAGTCGATCTTATCTGGATCGATATTGATTATGCTGTCGTCTATAATCACCGCCATTAGTTTTAGTTATGGTATCATCAACTAATTATATTTTGCGGTCGTATTCTTAATGGAAAATTCAACGTATTGAGCATGTTCTAAAAGCAACCGAGAGCAAAGCAGCATATGCTGGCTCTAAGGTTGTACTGGTTGATCCCAAGTACACTTCTCAGATGTGTTCACGGTGCGGCATGATAGTCAAAAAAGATCTCTCTGAAAGAATCCATAACTGCTCGGAATGTGGCTTGACTATGGACAGAGATCTCAATGCAGCAATCAACATTCTCAGACTGGGGATGCAGTCTGTTCGCAAAAGCGATAGAAGCCCCGTCCTTTAGGGCGGGGAGCGTTCACGATTCCCATGCATGCCCGAAAACTAGATATATCCATAACGAATATAATAGTAGTTTGTCGCGTAGTGTTCCAAAAGGACAAGTTCCATAGGCCGGTTAAGTCTGTCCGACCAATCATTCTGGAGCAGGATGATAGATTTCATCCTCCATCTTAGCTCGGATCGATCAATAATCCGGGGTCGGAAGGCGCCGCGCAAATTTCGGCGTAGGTCTTCGGCAGCGGCGAAAATCGCCTTTTCAGGCGCAATGCAAAAATCGCCATGGATCATTATAGGGAAAAGCGCGGCGCAGGAATGTGTGGAGAAAAAGGCTAGAGCCAGGCCCTCCATCGACTGATGACCGGGTCCCCTTAAAACGGGCGCTGTGCTAAAATTCCAGTGCTGCCTGGCCAAAAACTCACGCATTGGCCTTAGGCGAGATGAGACGACTGCAATTTAGCGGTTCTGTTCCTCTGAGGAGGGCGCTGTGGATCAGCGTTTTTCTCGTCTTCTTTTCACCTGCAATTTTCATTTCAAGCATATTACTAATTGGATCTGATTATGGTAGTATCGTTAGCCACTGAAAAATTGCGACGAGCCAAAAAATTTATATCCATCCACTATCATAAGGTTAGTATAGAGAAGTAATCGTAAGGTGAGTTAAATGTGGGACAAGAGATATCCATCAATATTCGACATATTCGAGAGCTTCGCCAAAGGCTTCCCCTTTGAGAAGAAGGAAAAGTTCGAAGCGGACTGGTTCAAAGAGCCCTTTGAGGACATGATCAAGAGGTTTGAGGAGAATATGCCGGCCGAGTTCAATTCCTTTGTGCGCGAAGATGATACACCGGGAGGCGTATCTCGGCGATACGGCCCCTTCGTCTACGGCTTCAGCTATACGGCAGAGCCGGGGAAGGAACCTGTCTTCAGTGAGTTTGGCAACATCAAGCCATCCCACCGGGGCATCGAGCCCAGCTCGGGCCGTGAGCCACTGGTTGATGTCATGAACGAGAAGGAGAGGTACAGGATCTTCGTGGAGCTGCCCGGCGTGGACAAAGACAAGGTAAGATTGGACGTGGCCGAGGACAGTGTAGAGATCAAGACCGATGACGATAAAAATTTCTACAAGATGATCTATCTCGACTCCGCCATCGACACGGACAGCGCCAAAGCCTCCTACAAGAATGGCGTCTTGACACTGGAGCTGGACAAGAAAGAGAAGAGAAAGGGAAAAGAGGTCAAAATTGAGTGAGAGGGGGACGGGATGGATAAAGCCGGCCCATTGACCAATCCTTTTTTTTTGATAGGCATCGAAGGATTGCGCATAATTATCCAATCATCGCTGCAAGCTATTGCTCAAAAAAGTGCTCATTGGATATATATTTTCCCAAATATTGCCTACAAAAGGCCAATATGGCATTCATATGATTTAAACTAAGATTTTAAGCCCTCATAAAACGCCAATGTGAAAAATAGCTACTTAAATGCAGACCGCCCAGGTATGCTACATGCAAAGGGTGAGTGGTGTTTTGGGACAGAGCCAGGAGGATGGATATGAAGACACAAACGGCATGCTATCTGGCCTGAAGGGGTTGATGCACAACAAGTACTGCGACATAATTCTTCTTTGCTGCGTAACCGTAGCCTTCGGGATGCTATTGGCAGTCTCGGCAATCGGCTGAGGCACTGCCTCAAGTAAATATACATTTTCGATAACTGATTTTCCATACCAGTTTTTTGCCAAGAATCGTACCGTCACATAACAAAGATTAAATCACCCTCGGTGCTTTAAAACCATAACGAGGATTGGCATGGACAAGAATGAGTTGGTAAACGAACTCGCCAGGAGGCGCGGCTTTCTCTGGCCCGCCTTTGAGCTTTATGGCGGTGCTGCGGGTTTTTACGATTACGGCCCACTGGGCGCGCCCCTCAAAAGGCGCATTGAAGACATCTGGCGGCAGTACTTCGTCATATCAGAGGGATTTGCAGAGATCGAGGCGCCCACCATCGGCGTGGAGGGAATCTACCAGGCCTCCGGCCACTTGAGTGGCTTTTCCGATCCGCTTACCAGTTGCAAGGAGTGCAAAGAGGTCTACCGGGCTGATCACCTCATCAAGCACATTATCGAGGTGCCCGATGCGCTCAGCAATGGAGAGATCTACAAATGCATTCAGGAAAATGAGATTGGCTGCCCGGAGTGCGGAGGAGAGCTGTCTCAGGTATACGAGTTCAATCTCATGTTCAAGACTATGATTGGCCCGGGCAACAAGATGACCGGCTATCTGCGACCGGAGACGGCGCAGGGCATGTTCATCAACTTCCCCCGGCTCCTGCGCTACTTCCGCGATTCTCTGCCCTTTGCCGCGGTGCAGATAGGTAAGTCCTTTAGAAATGAGATCTCACCGCGCCAGGGAGTGATCAGGCTGCGGGAGTTCACTCAGGCCGAGGCGGAGATATTCATCGATCCGCGGGACAAAAGCCACCCCCGCTTCGCCGAGGTAGCGGACATCAAGATGAAGTTCTACTCCCAAGCGGCGCAGGAGAGGGGCGAAGCAGAGGAGATGACCTTTGGCGAGGCTGTGGAGAAGGCAATTGTGGCTCATCAGGCCCTGGCCTACTACGTGGCCCGCACCTATCAATTCCTCCTGGCTGTAGGCGTAGCCCCGGACAAGCTGCGTTTTCGCCAGCACAAAGTCGATGAGATGGCTCACTATGCCGCAGACTGCTGGGACGCAGAGGTCTTTTTGGACCGGCTGGGCTGGATTGAGATCGTGGGCGTGGCGGACAGAACGGACTATGACTTGAAAGCTCACGCAGAGGCTAGCAAAGTCAACTTAAGCGTCTTCATGCACTACGATCAGCCCGTGAAACGCAGGAAGATGGTCGTCAAGCCGAACTTCAAGGCCCTGGGACCCAGGTTCAAGGCCAAGGCCAAGGCAGTTGGCGAGGCCCTCAAGGCCCTATCCAAGGAGGAGCTAGAGGCTAGTAACACAGTCCGGGTGACTGTTGATGGTGAAACCATTGAGATTGATCCCACCCTATTCTCCTTTGAGAGTGTAGAGGAAGAGATTCGTGGGGAAGAGGTCGTACCGCACGTCATTGAGCCATCCTTCGGCATTGACAGGATAATTTACACCGTCCTGGACCACTCTTTCTACGCGGACGAGGTAGACGGCGAGACGCGCGCCGTGCTCAGATTCCTGCCGGCCGTCGCCCCCATTGAGGTGGCTGTTCTGCCTTTGATGGACCGAAAGGAGCTGTCGGATCCGGCCAAGGCCATTTTGCAGGAGCTACGAACACGCGGCATGCGCGTGGACTACGATACATCCGGATCGATCGGGCGAAGATATAGGCGCAACGATGAGATAGGCACACCCTTCGCTGTCACTGTAGATTATGATACTCTCGAGCAGGGCACGGTTACCATTCGAGATCGCGACAGCATGGCGCAGGTCAAAGTCCCGCGCTGGCAAATTGCAGACAAGCTAACTGCAATGCTTAGCGGCCTCCTCAAGTTCCAGGATGCTGGAGATCTGGTTCTGCCCTCCAAGAAGGAGTAAGCAGGGAGACGGATCGTGCCGGAAATGGCCTTAGAGTGGCGCGCCAAGCTGGTCAAAGAGATACGCAGAAAGGCCATTCACCTCACCGGCCTGTTTGTGCCCCTAGGCCTCATCTTCCTGGGCCGTACGGTTACGGCGGGTGCCATCGCTCTGGCAATGGCTGCATCTTTGCTGCTGGAGGCGGCGCGGCTGAAGGGAAAGATCCGGCTGCCAGAGATACGCGATCACGAAGAGACAAAGGTTGCCAGCTACATTTATTACATGGCGGGCAGCCTTCTCTGCGTGCTGCTCTTCTCGCCCATGGTCGCTGTTACTGCCATGCTTTTTCTCATTCTGGGAGATACGGTAAGCGGCCTTGCTGGCTCCATTTTGAAAAACTGCGATGTGCGAGGCGCAGCAGCTCCCGCGGGGAGAGGGCGCATCAAGCCCTTGCCCGTTGTGGCCGCCATGTTCATCGCCTGTCTTCTTATCGGCTACCTTACCTCCGGCTTTTCCGGCCTTTCCGTTCCCATTTACCTGGCAGGAGCGGCAGCAGCTACCTTCGCCGACGGCGTGGCGATTATCATCGGAAAGAGAAGCCTGGACGACAACTTCTCCATACCGGTATTTTCAGGCGCGCTCATGAGTGCTGTCGCCCTAATTCTCGACTCCTCGTTGCACTGAGATAGGATCTCATTCGCGTCTTCGCGCGAGATCCCGGGTATCACGCGAAGGCGCGAAGCCGCGAAGTCCCGATGAGTGGAAGACAATTCTTGCCCGATCCGTATTGATTTTTGCCTTGACCGATGACACATGGAAAAGGTTTTTTAAAGTATGCCATTGTATCATTTCACGCTCACAAGCGGCAATTGCTGCTTGTTAAGGGAATTAGGAGGAAATGGAATGGATATTATTCTGATCGGTCCACCGGGATCCGGCAAGGGCACACAAGCCAAGATGATCGTAGACAAATACAATGTATTGCACGTCTCCACCGGAGACATTCTGCGAGAGAACGTTCGCAACGGAACCCCTCTGGGCGTTGAGGCCAAGAATTTCATGGATGCCGGCAAGCTGGTTCCAGACACTCTTCTCATTGATATCATCAAGGATCGCCTGGCCAAGGACGATGTCAAAGGCGGCTGGATGCTGGACGGCTTCCCCCGGACCATGCCCCAGGCAGAGGCACTGGACAAGATTCTTCCCACTCTAGGCCAGAAGATCGATGTCGTTCTGAACATCGATGTTCCCGATGCGGAGCTGGTCAAGCGTGTCACAGGCAGAAGGATGTGCAAGTGCGGCGCGACCTATCACGAACTGTTCAATAAGCCAAAGGTTGCCGGAAAGTGCGATGCTTGCGGCGGCGAACTGTACCAGAGGGCGGACGATAACGAGGCCACCGTCAAGCAGAGACTGCAGGCTTACCACGCTCAAACACAGCCGCTCATCGACTACTACAACAAGAGGGGCATCGTCGCCACCGTTCTCGGTGTGGGCGATATCAAGACCATCTTCGGCGAGGTAGTCAAGGCTCTGGATAAGATTTAGAGAACCTCTTTACAACTCTTTTTTAAATACTAAAGATCATGAATTACCTTGACCCTCAGCTTTGAGAAGTCATCTTTGATCTCAACCAGGAAGCCCATGCCGGCAAAGATTTCCTCCAGCTCAATGCGCACGAATTTCTTGGGCGCATCCGAGCCAAAGATGAGGGTGAACTCATTCTTGCCGGTCTTGCTCATATTAAAGAGGTTGCAGATCTCAAGTCTTCTCAAGATGCTCTCCGCATTGAAGAGCTTGTGTTTGAACTGCTCGGCATGAGCCCGGCAGACCTCTTTATGCATATTCCAGAACTTTTCCTTGTCCGGATGAGTTTCAATGAAGCTTAGAAACATTATCCAGTGATCGATATCCAGGATCACGTGTTCGCCTGCGGAGAGCATTTCTGCATGGGTGTAAACCTTCTTGTCCTCGGCGAAGTCAAAAAGCATCTTGTGTTTGCCAAAGAACTTCAGGGACTCTCGCATCAGCTCGCTCTGGGACATGCCCAGGTCTTCCTTCATCTTCTTGGACAGGCCTGCCGTCTCTTCATCTAACGCGATGGTAATTCTTTCTGGTGACTTCATTTCATCCCCTGCATTTATCTCTACCAATACAGTCCCCCTTATGCTATATTACCTTTATCAAGCATTATCTTTTTATACTGACGCCGGAATATGTATTCCTAGCACTTTTGCGCCTATGGCGCCATCAATGTAGACCGACATTGTTAAATTCAAACGAGAAATAATCCTATATCATGGACTCGTGGATGAAGGATGGAAAAAAGTACAGCGAAAATGACAAAAAAAAGCTGGAGAAAGGATCAGGCTTTGTCAAGGTCTGGACACTGATCAGCAACTGGCTCTACAGGGTAGTATCCTGGTAATCTGAGCCAATACCTGGCACTTCAAAAACAAATATATTTATATTATCACTATTTTGCGTCTATTGTCCCGCCTAGCATTGCCGTTCTCGTCTTTAGCTGGGCCATTACTTCGTTTCTGCCTGATCCCGTGGCCAATATGGACAGGATTGGATCGTCTGCGGCTATTCGCGATCCCTTTCCTGGCACATCTGCCGTCCAGTCTCTGACCAGATCCGACTCAATGGTCAGATCGCAGGGGGCATAGACTATGATTCTGCCTGCGGTGCAACGAGGCGGGGCTGGCCGCTCAGGGAGCCTTCCCAAAAAGGATTGCAGATGAGCCTGGAAGACATTGTCTCCGCCGGACAATTCCACAGTATCCAGGCTGCCCTGAAAGCGGCTGTTGACCTCGACCACCACGGGACCTTTTTCGGTGAGCAAAAAATCAACACCATTGCTGCCCACGAGCCCCAGCTTCGCTATAATCTCTTCTGCCATCTGCCCTATGCCACATTGCGGGGGAGCGAGAGGAGTGATGTTCCCGCTGTACCTGAACCCTTTCGCCCCGGCCCAGGGTACGCCGATGAGCTGCTCGTTGACGGCAATGGCGCGCGCGGCGCGACCGCTCCCAATGACCGAGACACTGGCGGGACAGCCAACGATCAGCTCCTGGGCGATCAGGTCATCCTCTATGCCCTCATGCATGCTCTTTTCCGTGCTCTCATGCATTTTAAGCTCTGAAGGCCTCTCAACGATCCTGCATCCCACCCCCCCAGCGCCCTTGCGCGGCTTGATCAGGAAGGGAAAACGCAGATTATCCACGACATCGGCAATCTCGGTCTTTATGAAGGGAAAGCCCTTTTCTTCCAGCCAACCAGCCAGCCAGAGCTTATCTGATACCTGAGCCGTTTTTTTAGGCGGGTTATTGAGCACAGGCACTCCTTGAACAGACGCCTCTTCCAGGCCAGGTCCCAGTACGACGGCGTCAGGACGAAACTTTTCCACATAAAACTGGAGATGCTCTTTTGCCCCGTCGCGAGGCATTTTAGCCGTCTCTTTTGCCCATCTGGCCAGATCCACATCGCAGTAACAATCAACCGCGAAAACCTCATGGCCGGCCCGGCTAGCGGAAAAGGCAATGTGTCTGATGTTGATGCCAATTACTAATACTCTCATTCCTGGCAGTATTCCGGATACAATACCTGTTTTCCTCGAGCCGTGGGCACAACCTTAAGGCCGCCCTCAAATGCCTCCTGAAGCTCCCGACCCATAAAGAGCCGATCCAGGAAGACCGCCAGTGCCGCCACCTCGGAATGGGGCTGGTTGCCCACGGCCACATTCCAGTCCGCCAGATCGTACATCTCGGCCGGAACCTTCTCGGCACCCACCGCTACCAGGATATTCTCACATTCGCGAATCTCGTCGATCACATCGGGCAGGTTGGAGCCGTACATGGTGAGGTGAACCACCTTTCCTCCCGCCTCCTTCCAGCGCACCGTCTCTCCCTTCCAGGAGACATCCGGCCGGAGGCGAAAGACTCCACCCCAGCGTTTCGCCACATCGGCCAGGCTCTCTTCCACGTGAGGGTCGCGCCCAGAGAGGAGCATCTCTTCCGCTCCAAAGGCCCTGGCCACCAGGCCAACATGGGTGGTGATCCTCTTGTCTCTCTCCGGCCGGTGGCCGATGCGCAAAACCACGACTCGCATGCCCCCTGGAGGGCAGGCATCTTATTTATTGGCTTGCATATCTTTGCGCCGCAGCCGGACCCTTGCAAAATAGCTAAATTCCAATGGTGCGTCAATCTCCAAGATGAACCTGTGCGAGATTTGCCTGGGCAAGGGCTACCTGGTGGTAGGAGAGAAGCCCTGTCCCAACTGCAGTGGCAGCGGAAAGACCGAGTCCATCTCCTTGGGAGAGGCATCGGATAAGGATATGAAGGAGCTTATTGATAGCGGCTCCACGAAATGCAGCGTCTGCCAAGGCTCGGGCAAGACGCCGGTTACAGAGAGCTGCCCGACCTGCGAAGGCCTGGGGCGCGAGTACCTGTGCGTGGTGTGCAAGTCCAAGCTCACTAGCAAAAAAGAGCTATGCGAACGCTGTGCCAAAAAGCCGCTCGTGCATATTCTCGATCCTGCTTGTGATGTCAGAGATGTCGTTGTAGGCGAGATTTATCAGGGAAAGGTCAATGGCCTGGCCAGCTTTGGGGCCTTTGTGGATCTATCCGAGAGCGTGAGGGGGCTCGCCCACAACAAATACCTGAAGAGCAAGCCTGAGGTGGGTGACGCCATCTTCGTTACGGTGCGAAATATTCTTGCTAACGGCAACATTGAGCTGGAGCCGGCCGAGCTGAAGGAGTACAACACTTTTGAGGTGGAAAAGGAGCTTCCCATATCCAAGACCTCGGATCTGCAAAAGCAGGTGGGTAAGCAGATCATGATCAAGGGGGAGGTCATTCAGGTCAAACAGACGGGGGGGCCTACCATCTTCACCATCGCGGACGATTGCGGACTGGTCTTTTGTGCCGCCTTTGAGCGGGCCGGTGTGCGGGCCTACGCCGATATCGACAACGAGATGATGGTGCGCGTCATCGGCGAGGTAAGCCTGCGCAACAATCAGGTTCAGGTTGAGATCAAGTCCATGAAGCGCCTTTGGGGTGGAGAGGCATCCACGGTCAAGGACCTGATTGAACAGTCGATTGACAGGCGCGCTGAGCCCTCAGAGATCGAGTTTCTGGTGAAAAGCGAGATCATGACCAGGCTCTTGCCGGCCATGAAGCAGGTGGCCAAGGAGATTCGCCGGGCGGTTCTCAAGTCCCAGCCCATCGTTGTCCGCCATCACGCCGATGCCGACGGCATCACTGCTGCTGTCGCCATTGAGATGGCCATTTTGCCGCTCATCACGGAGGTAGGCGGGCCTGATGCCGAATACCATAACTATCGGCGCGCCCCCAGCAAAGCGCCCTTTTACGAGCTGGAAGATGTGACCAAGGATCTGACCTATGCTCTGGAGGATCAGACCCGGCATGGCCAGAAGATGCCGCTCATCGTTTTGATGGACAACGGCTCCACGGAAGAGGATGTTCCGGCCATGCGCCAGGCCCAGGTCTACGGAATGGATATGCTGGTCGTAGATCACCATCATCCCCACAAGATCGTGGACCAGTATCTTATCGCTCATGTCAATCCCGCGCACGCTGGCGGCGACTTCGGCCTGACCACGGGCATGCTGGCCACAGAGATCGCTCGCATGATCTACCCTGCCGTGGAGAGCAAGATCAAGCACTTCCCGGCGGTTTCAGCGGTGGGTGACCGGAGCGAAGCACCGGAGGCGTCGGCCTACATAAAGCTGGTCGAGGACAAGTACAGCCGAGAGGACCTGAAGAAGGTGGCGTTAGCCCTGGATTACGAAGCATTCTGGCAGCGTTTCAATGACGGACGGGGGCTGATAAACGACATTTTATGCCTGGGCCGGCTGGATCGGCATCAAAGGATTGTGGAGCTTTTGTGCGAGCAGGCCAATGCCGCCATTGACGAGCAGCTTCGCGCCAGCATGGGCAATGTGAAGAGCACCCGCCTCCCCAACGGCATTATCATGAATGTGCTGGATGTGGAGAACTTCGCCCACAAGTTCACCTTCCCTCCGCCCGGTAAGACCTCAGGCGAGGTGCACGACCGGCTCTGCAAGAAGAATGCCGGAAAGCCTGTTGTCACCATTGGCTACGGACCGGACTTTGCCGTGCTGCGCAGCAAAGCCGTAAAAATGAACATCCCCCAGATGGTCAAAGAGCTGATGGAGGAGATTCCCAATGGCGGCGTCTCCGGCGGAGGGCATTTGGTAGTGGGATCGATCAAGTTCGTAGGCGGCATGAGAAAAGATGTGCTGGCCAAGCTGGCCGAGAAGATCGCGGCCTGCGGGGTGGACGCGGTGCCCGCACCGAAAAGCGGATAGACGGCGGGCCGGGCCCGGGCGTCTTTTCTTTATTGATCAAGCTTTTATCTGAGGTATCTATGCCCAAAATTCGCACCTCAAAAAAGTGTTTACCTCAAGATCCCAATTCCGATGAAGATCTAACTGATGATCAGATTATTGATGGATTGATGAACTTTACAGCCGAATGCTTAGCGGAAGAATGCTATTAGTTTGCAGGGGAGGCAAATGGTTCGCGCCGGTAGGAATTGCCCCACTGCGGCCTGCAGGCTCCTCATGGCTTGGCGCCTCTGGCCGTCTCGATAAGTTCTTTGAGAAGCTGATCGCCGTCTTCGGTCCGCTTGGGCAGCCTTTGCCATAGCTCCCGGAACCTCACGCCATCCAACTGTTCCACCCGATCGCAGAGCTGATCAAACGACCCTGGCAGGGCCTCTGGACCGAATTTATCCAAATCGGAGGCCAGCCCCCTAAGGCTCGAAGAGAGCATTACCGAGGCGATTTGGAAAAGGATTGAGGCAGCGGCCAACCTGTGATCCAGAGCAGACCCGGACCCTTTCTTATTCAGGCAATTGGCCAGGTTATAATGGCTTATGGATATGTCCACTGGATCGCCGAAGATATACTTGTAGCGCAGCGCCATCTCCTCGAAGCTTATGGCCTGCTCTCTCCGGCCCATTTTATCCACCAAATCGGCCAAGGCACTGAAGACCTTGCCAAGCATCTCGATAGATCTCTTCTTCTCGAAGACCTCCTTGCAGTACATGAGCAGCTCGCTTGCCTCATCATAGCGCTTCAGCCTGAGCAGCGGGCCGTAGCTGACGAATCTGGTCCGGGCCAGCTCCAGCTCCGTCGCTCCCCGGGACTGCGTGACATCTATAATCTCTGCGTTTAGCTCCAGAGCCATTTCACCTTTATCCGATTGCATGGAAGCAGCTTCTCGGCCAGCATCCAGAATAACCTCCCGGACGTTCCAGGGTGCAGCTGCCTCCTTCTGATCGCTCTCCTCGGGCAGGGATCTCATCTGCGTTCTGAGATCCTCGATCGCTTTCAGGACCTCATCATATTTTCCTAGAGAGTTTAATGCCTGCAGCCTCCAACCTTCACACATGAGCTGGCTCCACGGCCCCAGACCGGCCTGGCGGGTGTAGGTCTTAGTCTCCTCCACCAACTCCGCAGCCTCCTCAAAACGGCCCGTATGGCCGAGAATATTGAAAATAAGTCCTGCAAACGCCGAAGCCAGCCCGAATTCGCCCTGGGCTACACACCTGGTTATCAGAGGGCGGGCCATCTCCTCGGCATCTTGAACGCGGCCGGCAGCCAGCAATGCTTTAGCCATTATTCCTGATTCCCTGATTTCTCGATCCGTTCCTTTGGTGGCCTGGGCAATGTGCCTGAGCAGGGGCAGCACCGAGGCGATCGTCTCTGGAGAGCTGTCACGTTTGATCGCCTGCTCCAGCAGAGCTGATGCCTCGGGCCACCTCTTCTGCCGCATGAGATAGGGCGCAGACCTCAGGCCGGCCATGATGACCAACTGGCCTTTCTCCTCAGCCCCGCCGCCCATGGCTTCATCGAAGACAGATCTCCAGAATGAGGCCATCATGGAATCGACTGCCGCCCGGAACTTCTCGTCAACCTCCTCCAAACCGGCCTGGGCCACGCCTGGGTGGATGATGTACATCACTTGCTTCCCCAGAGTTTGCGACTGCACCAGGCCCGCGGACTTGACGCTTCCCAGAACCTGCTCCAGCTCTGGCGCGTCTCCTTTCAGACCCAGGGCCTTCCATAACTCTGGCCAGACCGGCTGCACAATTCCGTTCAGCCGGTCAGCATCCTCCTGGGCGCATAAGAATTGAAACAGCATCCTGGAAGCCTGGGGCAGGCTTCTGGCGGCGTCCTGGCTCCACCTGGTCAGAACCTTCAGGAACTCTTCTGCCGTGCGAGCCGACTCGCCCTCCTGAAAGAACCTGTCGAGATGGCTCTGCACCTCGCTCCAGGCCTCAAGAGCGCTAGCCAGGTACCTCTCCAGAGCAGCCGGGTCTGCTGCCTGAGCATCGGCCAGCTCAATGAGCTTGGGGTGGCCCTGCACCAAAGAGAGGGTGTGTCTGACCAGCTTTCTGCCCTTCTCAAGTCCCAGAGGGCTCTTGCCTATGAGAAGCCTGCCCAGGTTGGGCATCTCGCGGGCCAGAAGCGTAGCCTCGTTCAGGGACAGAGCATTGATGGGCTCGATGGTCAGCCGATTATTTTCGACCAGATGCCTGGGCAGCTTGCGGGATGTCAGCACGACCCTGGATAGGCCTTCGTGATTGAGCAGAGCCTCAACCAGCCAGCCCCAGCGTTCGTCCTTCCAGCCTCCCTCACTGGTCAGCAGGTTCTCCAGGTTATCGAGCACAATGAGAATGGAGTTCTGCTCCAACATCTCGGAGAGAACGGGCAGCCACGCCCGAAACTCCTCTGCCCTGTCTACCAGATGGGCCATCTTGAAGCCCGGCATCTGCTTCTCCATATCCAGGGCCAGCTTGACCAAAGCTCCCTCGATATCTTCATTCTCTTTGGGTGCCTGATGCCAGATGAAATGCCGGAACCGGGGGCTGCGTCTCTGATGGTAGGCGGTCTCCAGGGCGCAGGCGGTCTTGCCAGCTCCGGCCATGCCGTGGAAAAGAACCCCCCTTTTGTCGCTATCCTTTGCCAGGGCCGAGCTGGCCCGGCCCAGAGGGCCAGTGCGGCCCACGAACCTATGGGGCTCGGGCGGGAAGTAGGCCAGGCCGACCGTAGGCATCTTGAACTCGCTTTCCTTCACCTCAGGCGGTCTGATTATCATCTCCACAGCCTTGGAGCCGAAGAGAGCGGGCGTGGCCAGGGATAGAGGCGGAGTGGCTGCGTTGTAGCCGTCCTTCAGAGCTTTTTGCATGGCCCGCTGCAGAGAGCGAGGCAGAGTGTTGCCCTTCTCCAGGAGCTGCCGGTAGAGCTCGGTTGCCAGGTTGATGGCGAACTCGTCGCCCACAGGATAACGCATGGCCAGAACGGTGCAGTCCAGCTTGGTCATCAACTCCACGGCCAGGGCGGGCATGGGCGTTTCTCCTGAGGCGCAGGCCTGGGCCTTTCTGGTCTGGGTGACTGGAATCTTCAGCCACTCTAAAGTCTCCTGGACAGTGGCCGCCGCCGAGAGGCAGGCCGATAGGGTGACCAGCTTCAGCCTGCCGCTGGCTAGACTCAATAGGGCGCTCAGCTCCGCTGAGGTTACGGAGTCATGGCTGCCGTCGGGATTCTCCAGGATGAGTGTGGCCTTGTCGCCATGACCTGAAAAGTGGATCAGATCCCAGCCCTCGCCCTCCTCCAGAGCTTCCTGAAGACTCTGGCGGGTCGTGCCGTACTGGAGCACGCGCATCTCGATGGCAAAGCCGTAGCTCTGGGCCAGCTGGTTTATCAGCTTCATGAGCTGGTAGCGTTCGCGTCTCAGAGAGAGGGGCGATGCATCTGTGGGCAGGCTGAAGACTGCCAACATGCGCAGGCGGTCTTGCACAGGCACTGCAGTTATGGCTGTCTTCTCACCCGAGATCTCGAAGACCAGACTCACGTTGCGCAGGGCCAGCGGCTTGTCGCCTATCAGGGCCATCTCCCAGGGCCGATAGAGAAGACCAGAGGCTTCCGGGGGCACCTGGACCCGAACGGTTACGGGAGTGCAGAATTTGGCAATTCTCTCGCCCACGCTTCCCAGCGCCTCCTTGCCTATCCAGGTGCCCGCCTGGCGGATGAGCCTGGTCTGGTCATCGAGCCATCTGTCTGGTGAGGAGTTGGCTTCTAGAAAACCTTCCAGGTCCATGAAGGCCGCATAATTGGGATCATTGGAGTTTAGGCCGACCTCAAAGTCTGCAAGAAATTTGCCCTGGTTGTCTTTGAGCGCCCAGCGCCAGTGCTGGTAATCTCGGAAGTCGGTCGCTTCGAGAATTAGAGTATCGCCCCTCGCCATGAGAACACGAATCGGGCTTATAGAGTATTATAACTTTCGGGATTTATATGAAACTCAAGTGTGCTCAATCTGAGTGCTTTTTTGAGCTTGAGGCGCGGTTCCCTTCTCTGGCTCAAGTGGCCATCAAGCCAAGGCTTTTCCTCTTCCCGAATCGTTGTTACCATCGGTTACGGCCCGGACGTTGCAGTTCTGCGCAGGAAAGCTGCAAAATTGAACATCTCTTCAGATGGTCAAACCGGAGTTTATAATATCTTGAAAAAATAAGCCGCCGCGCTGTGGTTCTTGTAGGGCATAGCCAAAAATTAATTCAGGCAGGAATGTACTTTCCGATCTGAAGTCTGCTGAATACCTCTGCGGTGCTCTTGTTCATGTCTTCGATAACAAAAATCGCCTTCTTTTGACTTTTTTCGTTACTTTCATTACTCTTGACTAAACCCAGTCTCATTTGATCCAGATGCTCGGCGAGTTTTTT
>JANYKI010000107.1 GCA_025361645.1 Methanothrix sp. | reverse complement strand
CCAGGCCCAGGGCGACGGCGTTCATGTTCAAACGGGTCTTCAGGTCGGCAGAAGCCACAACATTCTGAATGTGGATCTCGGGCTCCATATTGATATTCTCGAAGCCGATGGACTTGAGCATTTTGGCCAGATTGATGATAGCCGTGCTAACATCCTCGACGTTCTTGGATCCGGTGCATACTACCTTGCCGGAAGTGAATATGAGAAATGCAGCTTTAGGGACCTTGACTCTGTAGACAAGACCGGGGAACTTCTTCTTGTTGTACTCGGCCCCCTCCAGCTCGGCGTCGATCTTGTGCAGGTCGAACGCTTCTGCCAGCTTGGTGGATGCCACCACGTTCTCGATGTTTATTGTGGACTCCATAAGCAAGTGTATTCCAAATCACTCTTTATAAAGTCCGGCGTTGGGACGATGGTAGTACATCGCCAAGACCAAGATTACGGCTTGAGCCCGCACGCTGTGCCGGCTCAGCTAACCCTACCAATTTTTGTCCCTCATCACGTAATACTTGGGATCGGCACATTTTAAACTCTAAAGCTAAACGTTCTATTAGCGAGTTGTTGCCCATTAGCTACATAATATAATTTAAGCGTATACGTTCCTGTTAACCAGGTATATTGGTTACCCTGGTACGAGGTTGGGACTAGGTAGAGCCAATAGTCACAGCTTACTGGTTGGTTTATAGCGACTGAAGATGTGGGGAAGACATTTTTTATAACGATAGCCGGACCGCCAGGCGGTACTGTAAGCGTGTCCAAATTAAAATTGGATGCATCCAATCCACAAATATCCTGGTGAGTCGCACCGGATATAACCTTGACACCGACATTTACTGGCTCGCTGTTGCCAGGTGAAGCTGGTGCTATTTTTATTAAAATGATGTTGATAGTGGGTGCATTTAGCTGTGGGTTTTGCATTGATTCAATCGATTTACCAGGACGGATAACTGGTTGAGCTGCATTAACCATACTTATTGCAACGATAAGCAATACAATAACGACCAGAAACGCGTTTGCTTTTTTCATGTCTTAACACCTCTTTGCGTAAATCTATGGACTTGTCAGGCCCCCAAAAAATGCCGCTTTTTGAACTAAAAAGCCCGAGTACACTGCAATTGGGGAAGCGAGGTTCAGGTCTTGAATCATATCTTTTTGCACATATTAGATATCTATCTTTCGATACACTCCCATTCCCCTAGCAGCCTTCTGTGCACTCTATCGAGCTGCCGGCCAAGGGTGGATGGATGGCGGTCTTCTATCCGGCTGGGAGAGCATGCGGCTATTTCGCGAGAATTCCTTGCAGAGGGTTATTCTATGGATCATATCCTTCATCATTAATGGCACTCTGCAGATTTAATTAAATTTAAAATACTATCAATTTATAGGAGCCTCCGAGAAGCATCAAATCGTACCGGTTAGATACATCTTAAAGGCTCTCCCATACATTCTTTGGGTTCTCTAATCGGGTTTTTCTGCATCGTATCTCTTGTTGCCTTTTTTTTCTGCCCAGGTATGCGTGCCTCAACCGCTCCTAGCTCTTCTGAAGCTTTGCAGCAGGACGGCCTTTGGCCCACGTGGCCTCTCGTGCATGCGCAGCCCGGACAGGGCGGGCGAGGGCAGCAGGTCACGGAAAGTAGTTCAAGAGGGATGCCCCCAAAAGGCTCGCCCACGCTATGCCTTCGCCGAAAACAGATAGAACCTCGCTTCCCCGCGATTGACCAGCCGCCGGGTGAAGCCCGGCAGCTCTGCCACCTCGTCCATCAGCGGCCGGACCAGGACATCCGCACCCAATTTCAAGGCCAGCAGGCCCATGGCCAGTTGCAGCTCCAGAGGCGGGCGGATGGAGTAGAGCAGGCTTGCCCCCCGGTACAGCTCCAACCGGGGCGAGAATATGTCGTCTTTTTCCACCCGCAGGCTGCCCAAGAGCCGCTCCTCTTTATCGGTGAGCACCACATCCAGGCCCCGCGCTTGCAGGCCCAGGGCCACATCGGCAAAGTAGCCCACCCCCACCTCGACCACGCGACCGATGTAGTTCTCGGCGATGAACTCTGTCAGATCATCTGCGCCCCGTAGTAATGACATTTGTAATCCTAGACAACTGCTTCAACCCTGCTGGGTGTTTCTATGGTATGCCCGCCGACAGGAGGGATTGCCAGCCCCAACCTCAACCTCAAAGCGATCCAGCCTTCGACAACGCCTTTTAAATTTTCACGGCATTCTTCCAGGTTTTTTCCGATTGCCCAGACACCTCGCAGTTCTGAAATCTCTCCGTAAAATGGTTCTTCGTCTTCAATGATCTCATAAGTTGCTTTGGACAGCGCCGCATGAATATATTCACAGAACATGTCAGGTATATATTGAATCTTCAAAAGATTTAAACCTAGGGATTGGAGAAGCAATTGGAGTGCTGAGGGGCGTAGATGGGTCGTTGTCTCAATTGTCTACAAACGACTTTAAAGCGTTCAAGCACTTATCCGCAATAATTATTAACATATATCGCTATTTAGTTATGCTAAGCAATGAGGGGGAAAAAGGCAATTGCAGTCAGATCTACGTGAGTCTAAAGAATACGAAGACGGTTTTGGCATGCCCAAGATCCTGGTCGTCGGCTGCGGGGGTGCAGGCAATAACACCGTGAGCCGGCTGGCCAGGATGAATCTAACCGGGGCAAAGACCATAGCCATCAACACAGACAACCAGCAACTGAAAACGGCCCAGGCGGATGAGAAGATCCTGATTGGGCAAAAGCTCACCAGGGGCATGGGCGCGGGCGGCGATCCCAAGGTGGGCCGAAAGGCCGCCGAACTGGCCGCAGCCGAGCTGGAGAGCATGCTGCGGGGAGCCGACCTGGTTTTCGTGATCGCGGGCTTGGGCGGCGGCACGGGCACGGGATCGGCCCCGGTCGTGGCCCGCCTGGCCAAAGAGCGGGGCGCAATTGTGGTGGCCATGGTGACCACGCCCTTTCACCTGGAGAGGGCACGCATCTTTGTGGCCGAGGAGGGGTTGGAGGCGCTGTCTGGCTACGCCGATACCTCAATCGTCATGGATAACAACCGCCTTTTAGAATGCGCGCCCCATCTGCCCTTTTTGCACGCCTTTTCGTTTGTCGATCAGATCATCGCCGAGATCGTGCAGGGCATCTGCGAGACCCTGACAAGTCCCTCCCTCATCAATCTGGACTTTGCCGACGTTTGCACCGTTATGGGCGCCGGTGGGGCATCCTTCATGTTTGTGGGCGAAAGTAAGATAAAAAGCAGCCCGGAGAAGATAGTGCGCGCAGCTTTGAAAAATCCCCTGCTCGACGTAGACTATCGCGGTGCTGGGGCCTGCCTTCTGCACATGACCGGCGGGCCGGATATGACCATGAAAGAGGCAGCCGCCATAGCCGGGGCGCTTACTCAAGAACTGGACCCCAAGGCCAACGTCATCTGGGGAGCAAGAATTCGTCCCGAATTTACCGGAAAGGTGAGACTGATGGCCATAATTACGGGCGTGAAATCGGCCCAGGTTCTGGCGCCATCCCAGTCCCGGCGATTTCGGCCGCAAAGAGAAAAACAGATAGATGTGATAAAATGAGCGAGATTATGTTACAGATCCTGGCCCTTATGCTTTCAGTAATCCTGGCGGTGGGCGTCGTCTTTAGTATACGCCTCTACCTGGAGATTTGAACTGAAAAGCAAAGGGGCTTTAGCCCTGCCCCGGGGGTGTGACCCTCTGAAACTTCCATAGCTTGTCCAGTCGGGCTGTGGCGTCTACTCCCACCTTGGTCGTGATCCCATTCACGCTCCTGGGATCAAGGGTGCTGCCCCGCACATTGGGGTGGATGACGAGATCCTCATCGGCTCGCATGCGCGTGGCAATGGCAAACTCCAGGTCGCACGGGTCGTAGATGTCTATGTCCGTATCGACCACCAGGACGTGCTTAAGCGAGCCGTGCGCCTGGAAGGCCGCCTCGATGACCCTTCTCGCATCCTCTTCCGTCTCCTTCTCGATCTGCACCACGGCGTGGAAGTAATTGCATCCGCCATCCGTCAGGATGACGTTCTTGACCTTTGCAACCTTTGAAGCTGCTTTGTAAATCAGCGGCTCGTAGGGCACGCCCATGAGCATCTTGTGCTCGCCTCCCCCTGGCAAGAGCCCGTGGTAGATGGGATCTTCGCAGGTCATCATCCTGGTGAGCCGGATAACGGGCTCCTGCCGGACAAGATCAGAGGTGCCGGTGATGTCCACGAAAGGCCCCTCGCTGGCCTTTTGGCCGGTGATGTAGCCCTCCAGCACGATCTCGGCATGGGGAGCGAGAACGCCGTTCTCCAGACGCACCAGCTCTACAGGAGAGCCCCGCAGAGCGGCAGCATAGGAAAACTCCTTCTCCGGGGGAACGCGCGTGGAAGCGGCCATGAGCAGCAGCGGGTCCACGCCGATGGCAATGGCCACAGGCACTTCTTCTCCTTTGGCCTGTGCGGCCTGATAGAACTGATGAGTATGCCTTCCGGGAACGAGACGCACCGCCAGCCGGTCTTTGCCTAAGACCATGAGCCGGTGCACGCAGGCATTGAGTTTTCCCTCAAACTGGCTTACGACTATTGCTGAGGTGATGTAAGGGCCGCCGTCGCCCTTGAAATGAGTGAGAATGGGCAACCGGGATAGATCGGGCGTGGAGACGCACTCCATAAAGGGCGAAGAGTTCACCTCGCGAACGGGACCCTCGTAGCCGATGCCGGCCAAATGAGAGACCATATCTTGAGCTGAAATCCCCAGGGCTCTGGCCAGTAGACGGCGCGTTCCCAATATGTTCAGGCAGCACTTATGACCATCCACATTATCAAATAATATGGGGCCTTTTCCCCAGGCACGATCCGTAACCTCGAGCACGGGAGATACGGATTCATGCACCTCTTTTAGCAGTCCGTCCTTCTTTAGATTCGCGAGGAAACCCCTAAAGCTCATGCTTAAGCCACTTAGCGTTTATCTTAAAGCTCTTTTCCATTCGTTCCATTTCACCCCTGTCTTTTCGCTCATACAAGGAGCACCGCGATCAGGCCGGATAGAAAGACACCATCAAAGGTTCCGGCTCCGCCTATGCTGGCTACGGGCGCCCCAAGATCCCGAATCTTGTTCAGGTTCAGGATATCTGCGCCAAGGAGCGTACCCAAAGTTCCACTCACATAGGCGATGAGAAAGATGAGATCATGCGGGGCTCCCCCTACATAGACCAGGAGGATCGCGGCTATTGCCGCACCCAGGGGTGGAAGAAGGGCAGGAGTGACAATTCCCAAACCCTGCACCGGTCTGGCTACAAGGTTGGTTAAAATGGCTACGATTGCGATGGCGACAAAGGCATAATTCAGAGATTCAGGGAACCGGTAGATCAGCGCCGTGGAGATGAGTGCCGGTATCACCGCTCCGCCCACGTTGACAGCCAGCAGGGTATGGCAGCTCACGATATCCACCACAGGCACCCGGTAAGCGATGCCAAAGGCCCGAACCTGCCGCTCCCGTACCAGAGGAGTGCTGCACTGCAAATTGGTCAGAGGTATATTGATGCTGCTGCCTAAAAGGGAGGCGAGCAGGACAAAGAGCGCCTGGCCCCAAGAAAAACCGATCTTGGTGAAGGCCGTCCTGGCCAGGTCCAGAAATAGAAAGCCCACCACGGCAAAGAGCAAGAATGCAAGTATGAGCATAAAAAGCAAGCTTAAAGGGCTATAAACCAACCGATTACCCATAGACTCATTCTTTTCTCCTGGTATAAATTTTTTAGCTTAACCGGCAAAAGAGATTAGTAATGGTATGTTATGGTGTAACACATGAAAGAGAAGTGGCTCATGGCCGAAGGGTCGTGGCAGGAGATCAAGCCCATGGTCACCACCGCTCTCGAGTCTGGCTTTGATTGCGTGCTGGTGGACAGAGAGAACATCGAACGCGTGAGGGAGCTGGGCAAGATCAAGGTGGCCTGCTTTGGTGCAGAAAGAGGGACGGAGGATATTTTCGTTGTGGGCAAGGGCGGCGAAGGCGATGGAACCGTGGCTATGCCGAAAGAGCAGAGCAGCTCCCTGGACGGGGCTCTCGCCAAAACAGTTTCCGGGACAAAGGCAGCTTTGGTGGTCATTGCCAACAAGAAGTACGAAGAGTTCGCCGTGGAGATGGGCCGGATTGTAGACTATCTTCTCGTCATAGGCACGGACTGGAAGGTCATTCCCCTGGAGAACATGATTGCTGGACTGCAGGGCGCGCCAGTTATGATCATCAGCGGCGTCAAGACGGCGGAGGAGGCGCGCCTGGCATTGGCCACACTGGAAAAGGGGGCCGATGGAGTGCTGCTGGACAGCAATGATCCTTCTGAGATCAAGAGGGTCATGGGCGTGGTCGAGCAGTCGGAAAAAGGCCAGATAGAGCTGGTTTCAGCCACGGTGACTGCGGTCAAAGCCGTGGGCATGGGCGATCGGGTCTGCGTGGACACGGCCAGCATGATGTCTTTTGGAGAGGGCATGCTCATCGGTTCCCAGGCCAAAGGATTCTTCCTGGTCCACAGTGAGTCTGAAGAGAGCCCCTACGTGGCAGCTCGGCCCTTCCGGGTGAATGCCGGCGCGGTGCACGCTTACATTCGAGTGGGAGAGAAGACGCGCTACCTCTCCGAGCTAAAATCGGGTGATGAGGTTACCATCGTCAGCAAGGATGGCCTGGCCAGAACGGCCATAGTTGGCCGCGCCAAGATCGAGAAGAGGCCCATGATCCTCATCGAGGCGGAGGCCAATGGGCAGAGGATAAGCACTCTCTTGCAAAATGCCGAGACCATAAAGCTGGTCGGCTCCGACGGCATACTCAGACCGGTGACCGATCTGAAAGCCGGGAACGAGGTGCTGGTGCATCTGGAAGAGATGGCCCGCCATTTCGGCATGAAGATTGAGGAGAGCATTGTGGAGCAATAAAATCATGAATTACAAGTCGCGCATAGTAGCCGTCTTGGGAAAGGATGCTGAAAAAGATGTTCAGGCCACGGGCGACGCAGATCTGATCGAACTGCGACTGGACCTGCTCGGCCCGGATGATCCTCTTCAAACCATAAAGGCTGTGCGAAAGGCCACCGCCAAGCCGATCATCGCCACGGCTCGTCTCAGGACGGAGGGGGGAATGTTTCAGGGCAGCGAAAGAGAGAGAATCGATCTGCTCATCAAGGCTGCCTACTATGCCGACTACGTGGATGTGGAGCTCTTAGCGGATCAAAGAGATAATGCCATTGCCAGAATGATGAAACCGGTGATCGTTTCCTATCACGACTTCCAGGGCATGCCGGATGATTTGCAGCTGACCGGCATCTACGAGGAGATGAAGAAGACAAAAGCTGCCATTGCCAAGATCGCCGTGACGCCCAAAAGCCTCCACGATAATTTAAGGATCTTGCAGTTTTTGCTGGATGCAGATACGCCTCTTTGCATGATCGCCATGGGTCGGATGGGCAGGCATCTGCGCGTCGTAGCTCCCCTCTATGGCTCCGCTCTTACCTACTGCTTTGTCACACAGAGCACGGCTCCCGGACAGATGAGCCTGGCTGAGCTATGCCTGGCAAGAAAGCTGATCTTGTGAATAAATGATGAGATTTACCGACGATAACTTTTATCTCACCCTCTGCCAGTTTATCGCGTGTGATTGCAATGAGCGAGTACAAAGAGCTGGTAGTAACCAAAGAAGATTACCTGGAGTTCCTGGCCCAGCGCCTGCGTCTGCAGGGCTACTGCCAGCGTGAGATTGAAAACGTAAGCTTTCCCTTCCTCTTTGCCTCAGGAAGCGAGCTGCTCAGGACTTATATCATGGGCGAATCTGAGTTTACTACTACCTTGCCGGATCGGTACAGGCTCCCTGACAGAGGTTTTATCTGGTACCTCTTCACCCAGTCGGTAAGAGAGATTCAAATTATGCCAGATAAGATGGTAATAAAATACGAGTTCTTAGATGAGTACAGAAAGCCTTTCAGACAATTCTACCACTAGTGGAGGGAACTCTGGCGGACGCAATTTGTTCAGGTTAGCTTCGAGATAGGAAGTCAAAGTGCGGAATGTGGGGTAGACCTTAGTGAGCTAAGAAAAGGCTTGACTGCTCCTCCCAAGGACAAAGCTACCGCTATTTTCATCTTTGCTCCGACGGTCTTGCCTTCTATTCTCATCAGGCCAGACTTTTCGGCCTCCTGGTATGCTGCCACAGGATCCTCGGCGTCCAGCACTTTATTTATGGCACTCTCTGTGGTATAAGCTTCTATTGTAGGGTTCTCCAGACCGCCGTAAGCGGACATGACGATCTTGGCGTTCTCCATCTTCATTCCCCATCTCAAGGTACTGCTGTTATTCAAGAGTATCGTGAAGTCCACGTTCTCGGAACCTAGCATACCCCTAAGAACTATTGGAGCATCTTCGATTTTGTTATTGTATAAATCTACGTAACTTTGCAGGTTATTTAAGTCCACTGCGCATGATGCGGATAACGAGAGAATGAGCACCACAACAGTAGAAATTAAACGTTTCATGAAAGGTGATAAACGAATTCCCTAATATAACTCTTCCCCTTTGGCACTCGTGCGAATGTCATGTGCTAGACTAGCAGCTCGAAGACAGCTCTAGTGTCTCGTCAGAATATGAAGAAGTACATTGTGACGCTTTCTGAAGACGAGCGGAAAACTCTTAGCGAGCTTACATCCAAGGGCAACCAAAAATCACAAAAATTTCTCAACGCACTGATTCTGCTTGGGTGCGATGAAGGCGAGTACCAGACAGGACGTTCGACTAATGAAGAGATCGCCCGCGTGCTACAAATAAGCATGAGAAAAATTGACCGCGTCAAGAAGCGATTCTTTGAGGTTATTAGCCGACAAGGTTGTCGAGCTCAACTATATCGATAGCATTTCACAACTAAGGATGCCATGGTAAAACTATCTCGCCTTTATCCGACATTAAATAGTTGACGAGACACGAGGTTGTGCCGTTTTGTGACTTCCTCCCCACCCTAAAGGATGGGGCTTCCTGCTTCGACGAACCGACGCTTACTTTGGGCATAGGCCAAAGCCGGAGGTCGGTTCTCCACAGGCTATCCCCCTCAGTCCGAGGGTTCTGATTCCCATGCTTGCGTTGAGATCTCTACAAATTATTAGACCACACCGAGAGCAGATATGCACCCTATCTTTTAGCTTCTTGGACACGATCTCGCCACAAGCGGAACATCTCTGGCTAGTGTTATAGGGATTAACCAATACCACGGTTTTGCCAGCTCTTTCAGCCTTGCTCACCGTGAAGCGTATTAGCTTTCCCCATGAGACATCCTGAATATGGTACTTTGGATAGTCGAAGTACTGACCGTCCGAAGTTACGGCTGCATGAGTGATGCCAAGGTCTACTCCGATCGTGGTCTTGGGCTTCAGCTTGGTTGGATTCTCAAGCTCGGTCGTAAATATGACATACCATGAATTTGTCTTATCTCGCTTGATGGAACAGGTTTTGATCCTGCCCACAATCGGCCTATGCACAAAGGTTCTAATGCCGCCGGAAATTTTTGAGAGTATCAGTCGAGAGCCGTTCAATTTGAACCCTGACTGTGGATAGGTAATCGAGCTATAACGGTTAATGGACTTGAACCGGGGGTAGCCTTTTTTTCGAGCCCCTTCGCGAACTCTTCGAAAGAAGTTATCAAAAGATTTCTGAAGCCTCCTCAAGACATCCTGTTCGACCTGAGAATGGACGGCATTGAGGTATGGATTAGACTGTTTCTCAAAGACCAGCAAAGCTGCCTGATCTTCGTAAGATCGGGTTATGCCTTCGCTTTCCCAGGCATTTTTGCGATCCGCAAGTGCTTTATTCCAAAGATGCCTGCAGGTATCCAGCGTTAAGGCCAATTGTGCTTCTTGTTGCCTGTTTGGGTATAGCCGGAACTTGTAGGCCGTTTTCATATTAACTTAATGTGGTCGTTCCATGCTATATTAAGTCAATTAGTGCGCAGCGAAAGTAATCATGACAGGGGTACGATTCATCCCCAGCCTGAAGTCTGGGGTCTTCTCTACCCCTGTACCCCAACAAGATAAAGTTTTGCTTTGCGGGTACAGATTGCGATAATTCCATGGATCGTTTCTTTTACATTAAGATACTTTATTTGCAGACGCGAGACCTGATTTGCAGAACTGACTTTACATGCAAAGCCACAAGTCGGGCAAGCTTTTTAAGGACAAAACCCTGCTAAACAAATGCATAGCTGCAATCGAGAACATGCAATTATGGGGTCAAAATGGCAAAGCAAGAAGTTATTGATAGGGCATTGGCCGAAGGAAGAACCTACCTGATGGAGCATGAGAGCAAAGCCGTTCTGGAAAGCCTGGGCATCACCACCACCGGAGCCGGGGTAGCAAAGTCAGAGGACGAAGCTGTAGAGATATTCCAATCCCTGGCCGCTCCCGTGGCCATGAAGGTGCTCTCTTTGGATGTAGTCCACAAATCCGATGCAGGCGGAGTTAAGCTAAATTTAAGGGACGCCGACGAAGTGAGAGCCGCCTATCGGGAAATCACCCAGGCATTCCTGGACAAAAAGGTCGCGGGCATCTCGGTGCAGAAGATGGCCCGGCCGGGGGTGGAGGCCATCGTGGGAGTGGCCAATGACGCCACTTTCGGGCCGATCTTGATGTTTGGTCTGGGCGGAGTCTTCGTAGAGGTTTTAAAAGATGTCTCCTTCCGCTCCATTCCTATCTATGCCTCCGATGCCAAAGATATGATTGAGGAGATCAAAGGCTATGCTCTTTTGCGAGGGTATCGCGGCTACTCTTCCGATATTGAGGCACTGGAGAAGCTATTGATGGCCATTTCGGACTTTGTCATAAAGAATCCCGTCATCTCGGAGATGGATATCAATCCCGTGTTCCTCTATCCGGATGGCTATATGGTGGTTGATGCTCGCATAATCCTGGGAGAGCCACGACCCGCCCCGCAGGCTGCCGTCGAACAGGACTTGCACGACCTGTTTTATCCCCGGAGCATTGCCGTCATTGGTGCCTCCGGCACGCCGGGAAAGCTGGGCTGGAACGTCTTTACCAATCTCGTAAGCCACAAATTCCGGGGTATGCTCTATCCCATCAATCCCAAGGCCGACGAAATTCACGGTCTGAAGGCTTACCCCTGCATCAGCGCCGTGCCGAAATCGGTGGATGTGGCCATCGTCCTCGTCTCGGCCGGGGTGACCGCGGATGTTGTTGAGGAATGCTGCAAGTGCGGCGTGCGCTACATCGTGGTTGAGTCGGCCGGCTTCGCGGAATTAGGCGAGGACGGCAAGAAGATTGAGCTGCTGATGAAGGATATCGCCGATAGGTACGGCGTGCGGCTGCTCGGCCCCAACTGCTCAGGCATCATCAACACCCACTGTAGCATGGTCCAATCCATAGGCATTGTGGATGCTCTATCCATGGGCAATATCGGCCTGGTCTCGCAGGCAGGAGTGTGCGCGGCCGGCATGCTCTGGGGACTGCGTCATATCATGGATTTCGGCATTATCGCTACCATCGGCAACAAGCTGGACATCAACGAGACCGATATTCTGGAGGCGGTGAGCAAAGACGAGAACATCAATGTCATCTGCATGTATCTTGAGTCCGTGAAAGGCGGGCGGCGTTTCATAGATGTGGCCCGGCGTATCACTCAGGAAAAGCCCATAGTCGTTCTCAAGTCCGGCCGAACGGATGCCGGCAAAAAGGCGGTGGCCTCCCACACGGCATCCCTAGCCGGCAACGATCTGATCTTCAGCGCCGCCTTTCGCCAGTCCGGGATCATCCGGGCCCGCGATTATGAGCACATGTTCAACTTAGCCCGTGCCATCTCCAAGCAGCCGCTGCCAACAAGGGAAGGCGTATTCATAATAACCTATGCGGGCTCCCTGGGCGTCATTGCCGCCGACGCCATCACCGATAACGGCATGCGCCTCTCCGAACTGGAGCCGCCCTTAAAAGAACGGCTGAAGAGCCTGCTGCCAGATTATGTCTGCGGCATGAACCCCGTGGACTACACCTTCAGCCAGGATGCTGAAACTGTGAAGAAAACTATTGAGATCGGTGTGGATAGCCAGGACGTGGGCAGCTTTATCGTCGTCTTGCAGGCGGAGATCCTGGGCAGCTACGTGGATACTCTCAAGAATATCGATTACCAGGGCAAGCCCATCATCGCCTGCGTGGCGGGAAAGGAGTTTGCCCAAACAGATGTCATTAAAATGGAAAATGCCGGCATTCCTGTCTTTGGCACGCCCGAACAGGTTGCGGACGCTCTGGGCATTATGTACCGCCACCAGAAGAGAGTCGCGAAAGAGAAGTCCTAGGACGATATCCAGGAAGTAAAGATTGGGCAAATCCAGGAAATATATCGCTTTCCTGGATTTCTGCATTGCTGAATAATGATTGTCTCAGGATGATTCCCCGCGAAGCATCACAGTATCGCTATCCTCAATCGAGTTCCAAAAAAACGCCAACATATTTTTGGATCACGACCGTCTGTTGGCAGCTTCATCAAATCAAAATCATAATCTAGATATTGTTGCACTTTTTCCCGCGGGCCGACGGCTTGGGAGCCTACAAACGCCAATAATCACTTTGCCTGTAATCTGACTGCAATTTAAGATGCCTATTTACTTTCGCCCAGCTTTACAGGTTGCAGTGTTCAGTCCGTACAGACTCTGACGAGCATCCGGAAAGTAAAAGCATTCCTTGATTACACTTTCATCTTTGAGCTTGCCCAAGGCGTATCGAACCGTTGTGGGAGGGAGATCGGTCTTGCTTATGATCTCCTTCTGCGTCTGAGGACCGTTGGACTCTAGGACATCGAAGATGAGCCTCGCCGAAGGAGGCAAATATTCTATCACATCCAAATCAGGGGGTCCTATACCATCGGTATTGACCTGAGAAGGACTCGAAAATGTACTTCCATTAACAGAGCGCGAAGAACTTGCCGAGAAGCTTTCCTTGTCAAAAGGACTTGAGCTGCCCTTGCCGAAGTAAGAATAGCCCGCATCAGATACCTCTATGGAGGTGAACAACGATATCTGGCAGGTGCTTCCTTGAGAACGACCGGAATCGTTAGGGCATTTGCCAGCGCATTTCATTGCATGGGAACCATTACAGCCCCCTGACATGAGCGGGCAGACCTTTTCGATATGGACTGATTGTAATGGAAGGGCGGGGCCTAGAGCTACTAGAAAGCCAAGAACTGCTAATGCTGCAAGCCATTTTATAATATTCATCCTTAGTATACGAGGAGTCGTCATTATATATGTAAGCTGCGTCCTGCCCCACCCCCGGAAACCAGAGCGAAAATCGCGGGGTTCGTCAGGATTGGTACCCCATAATATCTCTCGACTAGTTCATTCCAAAAGGCACTCTGCCCCCAAAAAATAACTGTATTTTATCAAGGACGAAATCACCACAAGAACGCAACTATAAAAAATGTAATTTTTCAAGATTTGCCTTAATCGGTCTTAAAAAAACATCGGCATTTGTCCAAACCCAAATCGTCATATGCTGGTAGGTATTGTATCCCAATATAAAAAGGTGGATACAAGCAGGAGTCTACAAGTACATGATCGGATATGCACTCAAAGAACTTAGGAAGAGGAATAGAAAATATCTCCTGAATATATTGGTTATCGGTCTTGTTGTGGTTTTGCTCATTACTCTAAACTCGTTGGGTATCGCGTTTAAAGAGGCGTCGAGACTTCCGTTTGAGAACATCCACAGCAGCATAATAGTCCAGAGGAACGGGAACGTCCCGGAGAATACATCTGGCGCAGTCACCCCCTGTTCACTTGCGCCCATAAAAAGCGAGTACCTATCGCAGATAAACAAGATTGATGGGGTGAAGGGGATGTCCTACGGGCTGTTTCTGTGGGTATTCGATAAAGACAGCTTCAAGCGCACCCTCGGCGTGAACTGGAATGATGATCGAGGCAAAATAATCGGGTCGGAGCTGATTGAAGGATCATTGCCACAGTCGGACACGGACGCATTAGCCGAGAGGGAATATGCGCAGCAGCACGGATTGAAACTTGACCAAAAAGTGAAAGTATCTGGAACCGATTTTACCATATCGGGCATCGTCGAGACATCAGGAAAAGACGTTGTATCCTCTGACGTTTATGTCAACCTGAGCTCTGCTCAAAGCCTGGCTTACAACTCCAAGAACCTCCAGGATACTGAGAAATTTAATAGAAATGACATTAATATAATCTTCGTAGACGCAGACCAGACGAAGGTAAAGGAAGTGACGGATAACCTGAAGGCGCTTTTCAGCTCGCCCACCTCGAACGGCGGGAAGACGCCTACGGGCCAGACCACAGGTGCTTACAGCATTTACACGCCCGAGTCCTTCGAGAGCCAGATCTCATCGCTTTTCCTGATGTCGGACAGGCTGATATTGACTGTTTCGCTGGTGGCTTTGATCGGCGCTGTGCTGATCGTCATTAAAAGCATGAGTCATACGCTCATGGAGCGGAGGAAAGAGTTCGGCATAATGAAGGCAGTTGGCTTCCGGAGCAAGGACATACAAAGAGAGGTCGCGGCTGAAACGCTCCTTCAGGCCATAATAGGGTATAGCTTAGGGGTTGCTATGTCTTTAGTCGCGATATTTGCACTGGCGAAAACTACCGTGTCAATAGCTATACCCTGGGAAATGAGCCCTTATCCACATTTTCTCACATCGAACCCGAACCTCATAGCTCCGGTACAGACGTACCCCTTTCCAATCAAGTTCGAGGCAGTGTATTCGGCAGAAGTATTGATTGCAGTCTTTGCGCTCAGCCTTCTGACAGTATTGGTCTTGATGAGGTATATAAATGGGCTTAATGCCATGGAGGTGCTGAGATATGAATGAGATAATTATTGCGAGAAACTTATCCAAAACGCTGGGCAATGTTAAAGCGGTCAGCTCCGTCTCCCTCGACGTGAAAAAGGGCGAGTTCCTGGCAATCCAGGGGTCATCGGGATCGGGGAAGACCACTTTGTTGAGTCTTTTGTCAGGGCTAGATAAGACAGATTCTGGAGAGATCAAATTCGTAGGAGAAGATATCACCTCCATGAACGAGGATGATCTCGCCTTGTTCAGAAGAAAAAACGTGGGGATCGTTTTCCAGTATTACAACCTTATACCGACCCTGAACGTCCTTGAGAACATCGCTCTGCCTCTGTTTCCGGAGAGCAGCAGCAAGGAGGAGATGTTCGAAAAGGCAACGCATGCAGCCGAGAGCGTAGGGTTGGCTCATCGTCTCAATCATTATCCTAATGAACTGTCTGGAGGTGAGCAGCAGAGAGTGGCGATAGCTAGAGCATTGATTAACGAGCCCAAGGTCATCTTCGCAGATGAGCCCACGGGAAATCTCGACACTGAGACAGGCCGGATGATCGTTGATCTCCTGAAGAGCCTCAACAAAGAGAAGGGCTTGACAATTGTCATGGTGACCCATGACGACGGCCTGGCGAAAGAAGCTGATAAGTTGATCAAAATAAAAGACGGAGTGGTGACAAATGAGTAAAATATTTCAAGCAGTTTGTACTCTATGCCTAATATCCTTGGCATATGGCGCATTTGCGGCCTCGACAGATAAAGTGAATATCGATGTAGCGGGCATGATTAATCATGGTCCGATGCAGCCGACGGTCAAAGCGATAAAAGAAGTTACATCCAAGTTTGGAGATAAGGTGACAGTGAACTGGATTGACACGACGACCGAGGATGGTCAGAAATACCTCCAGGATCACGGCCTCTCTGCACACCTGAACATCCTCATAAATGAGAATTACAGATTTAATCTAGATGGAAAAGATGTAAACTTCCTGTGGATGGAGGGCGGAACCTGGACTAAAGACGATTTGGATGCTGTGATCAGCGATATGATAGATAACAACGGCAAGGCAGTGCCTGTGAACGAGTAAGAGGAACACAATGTATATCCCATATATTTTTAAGGAGGTATTTCGGAGAAAGTCCAGGACGTTGACTAATGTGCTAACCATTGCGGTCATCATTACAATGCTCATCTCCGTTACTGCCATCATGAGCGCTTATACCTCTGCCATCTATCTTCCGTTCAAAGACGTTGATTCCGACATAATACTCCAGAAATCGGATAACACAACTGACCTGACTTCAGATATAAGATTGCCCTTTGGGAGAGGAACTTTCAATGATGACGAAGTGATTAAGATCTCTTCCTTGAACCACGTGAGGGACGTTTCAGGATCTCTCATATTATGGAATTTCAATAAAACAGGTTTTACCTCGATTGAAGGCATTGATGTAGATAGCGCGGTAGGCAAGAAGCTCAGCTCATGGACCAATCAGGGCAGGTTCATAACTGGCGGCGATGACGGAAAGGCTGTACTCGAAAGCCACTTCGCCAAGTTCAATCGCATGAAGGTGGGGGATAACATATCCCTGGGAAGCAATGTCTTCAAGATCACGGGCATCCTAAAGATAGGAGAAGGAAGCCCTATCTTCTCGTCGAACGTCTACATAAAATCATCAGAGGCCCAAAGCATCAGCGGCATAAAAGAATATGATCAGATATATTTAAAGGTAGACGACCTATCCAATGAGGAAGCGGTAAAAGAGGATGTCAGCCAGATCAACCCAAGGATAAATGCGGTCTCAGGGAACTACATCTCGGCATCGATCAAAAATGTGGTGGACATATACGGCACTTTTTACTGGGTCGGCGTGGGCGTTATGGCCCTGGTCACTGTTTTAGTCCTGTTTAAAGTAAATGCCCTGGCCCTCCTCGAAAGGAGGAGGGATATCGCGATACTGCAATCGGTGGGGTGGACAAAGAGAGATATCACCAGGCAGATCCTGTTTGAGACCTCTTTGCAGACTATGCTAGGTTTTGTTCTGGGAGCGATCGCCAGTCTTGCAGTTATAGCCTTCATTGGCACCGTCACCATTCAGGGCACATCTACGGGCCTGGAAAGCACCCCTACGACGATAACTATGCCCTTGACCCTCTCACCAGTCGTTGTGGCGGAATATTTCGGCTTGACTATTGTGATCTCTCTTCTTGTGTCATACCTCTTAACGAATAAAATTGCAGCAGTTAAACCATCAGAGAACTTAAGAAGCCTATAACAGAAATATTTAAGGAGATGGGCTTAATGCCTATTCTCCTTACTATCCTGGCCAGCGTTGACATCTATCATCGACTGCATGGGCAATTTAGCATCCGTGATTTCCTTCTTCAACGTGGAAATGCTTCATCTGCTCCACGTTCAAGAAAAGACCATCGGCTCGGGCTTCCAGCTAATCCTGACCCAGTTCCTCCTGGCGCTTAGCTTGATGCAAGTAGAGGATGCCCGACACGCCCCAGCCAAAATGTTTTATAGTAGAAAGCTGCTATACTAAAGTGTAGGACTTAACTATTCAAGGCAAAGATAATGTGCGAAGGTCAGAATATCCCCAAACGGATGAAGAGCATTCGAAAGTACATTCAGGCTCTGCATTGCCCGACACGGTGGGCTATCATCGATTGCATAGGCACGGGCGAGAAAAGCTCGAAAGAGATCTATGAGGAACTCAAGCTGGGCGAGGCAGGGATGACCTTAGCCGGGCTTTACTATCATCTTTCTGCCCTCAAGGGTGCTGGAATCATCGAGCTGGCCTCTTATAGAGAGGTCAAGGGCGGCTCGCCTGAGAAAGTGTGGAAGCTAAAGACCCGTAGAATTGTTATTGATTTGTTGGAAGAAAAAGAGGTGGAATAAATGTGCTGCGGAGAAAAACAAGGTCATCAATCTGTGACTGTGACCCAAGGCGTCTGTCAATCCGGCGCGCGTGAAATGTGCGGCTGCGAAGAAAAACATGGTCATCATGCTATGCCCATGCGCCACGGAATCCATCATTCCGACGCTCATGGAACATGCGGCTGTGGAGAACGCAAGTTCTTGAGCAAAAAGGAAAGAATAGAGATGCTGGAGGAGTACAGGGAATCGCTGAAGTGCGAGCTGGATGGGGGTCGAAGAAGAATTGAAAGAGATCAACGGAGAAGCTTAGCAACGGTATCTGTCTGTTAGGACCTGGATGGGGAAGTTCATGAACGCAATTGTTGTTGAAGACCTGACCAAGCGATTCGGCAATTTTACTGCCGTGGACCACGTAAACTTCACGGTGGAGCAGGGTGAGTTATTTGGCTTTCTAGGTCCCAATGGAGCCGGCAAGACTACCACTGTGCGGATGATCACAGGTCTGATCAAACCCGATGCCGGTAGGGCCAGCATAATGGGTCATGATGTTGAGAAGGATGGCTTAAATGCAAAACAGGTGACGGGAGTTCTCCCTGAAACATCCAATGCCTACATCGATCTCTCCGCCTGGCAGAACTTGATGCTCATGGGCAAGCTTTACGGGCTTGAAAAGATGGAGAGACAGAGTAGGGCGGAGGATCTGCTGAAGCGGTTCGACCTCTATGAGAAGAAAGATGTTGCCGTGAAAGGCTTTTCCAAAGGAATGAAACAGCGTCTTCAGATATGCATGGCCTTGATAAGCGAACCACAGGTTCTGATAATGGATGAACCGACATCCGGGCTGGATGTGCAGAGCTCTCGCTTGATTCGAAGCATGGTTGCAGATCTAAATACCAAAGGAGTAACATTTCTTCTGACGACCCACAATATGGAAGAGGCCAACCAGCTCTGCAGCAGAATAGCCATAATCAATAAGGGTAAGGTTGTGGCCATCGACAGGCCCGAAGTGCTGAAGAGACGTATTGAAAGTCTGCACTCTGTCGAGGTATCTTTTAACAAAGATGTGCCTCAGGGCGATCTATCCGCGCTCCAGGGGATAGAATCCGTCGAGAAGATGGGAGACAAGTTCAGGTTATATGCAGAAGAACCAGCCAGAGCTATCTCTACGCTAGTTGATTACACAAGATCGAAAAAAGTCGAGATTGTGAGTCTGGCTACAATATCGCCTACGTTAGAGGACGTGTTTGTTGCTTATACCGAGGGACGATGATGTCAGGAAGCCAGCTTAGTCGAGCCCTTGCAATAGCCGAGAAGGATATCAGAATTTACTATTTGAAAGGTCCCGTGCTTATCTATGGCATTCTTTTTCCCATGTTTCTATTTCTTGCTTTCTTCCTGGGAAGAGGCATGTCTGTGGACTTCCTGATCTCTGGGCTGATCAGTATGACGCTCTTCTTCACGGCAACAGCAGTCTCGCCGGTCATCCTTCCATGGGAAGGAAGCATGAGGACACTGGAGAGGCTGATATCTGCACCCGTCTCAATACCGGCAATTCTTCTGGGCGATGCCTTGGCTTCCTTTATCTTCGGGATCATCATTTCTACCGTTCCGATTGCCTTCGGGTTAGTTGTGGGAGTTCGCGTCTTTAGCCCAGTCGTACTGGTGGCAGCTATTTTATTATCTGCATTCTGCGCCTCTTACCTTGGAATGTTATTCTCCACTCCGCCAACAAATGTGCCTTCGAATATAATGATGATCACGAACCTGGTCAAATTTCCTTTAGTTTTCATAAGCGGGGTATTCATACCTATTGAACAAATGCCCCCCTGGGGAAGGACAATCTCCCTGTTCTCCCCGTTAACCTATATGACAGATCTGATGCGATATTCGATTCAGGGGAACAGCTATCATCCTATTCTGCTGGATTTCGCTGCAATTGCCATATTTACGGTGATCTTCATGGCTCTGGCGATGTTCATCCACATTAGAAATATGCCTAAGCGACTTTAGCTATATAACCGATTCAGTCCAGCTCAAGTCGCATAGCTGTATTTCTATAAAAATAAAATTTAGGCCGACAAGGTAATGTTTCTACTTGATCCGAGAGGTTAAGCTCACGGTACCTCGTAATTGGATGCACAACTGCACAGGACCGCATTCTTTTCCAGCTCATCATAATAGGCTTCCGACTCCGCTGAACATTCCGTCATATTGCCGGTGATATTGAAACAGGGGGACGGATTCCATGCACCCCAATATCCAATGACAGGCGTCGCATTAAAGAGACGGGTGGCATTGATCTTGTTGTCCGCACCCGCGCCTGTGCCCACTCCCGGGCAGCAGGGCAGCGGCTGATAGTAAGCCTCAAAGGTGGTGCTGTTCTTGGCCAGAACTATGCTCTCCTTAGAGACAGCCCTGACCTGCACGGTATTCGTATAATAGGCGCGCCCGCCATCCACCTTGGCCCTCATCTTTATGGTCAGCGTTCTGCCGATATCAAGGGAGGGAAGGGTCCAATTGACCATACTGCCGTTCGTCTTCGCTCTGATGCTGGAGTTGATGTAGCTGCAGCCTTTGGGAAGAATGTCGGTTACATTCAGTGGTTTGAGCAACTTGTTGCCGTCGTTGCTGACATTGATGAGAAAGAGGACGGTATTTTCATCCAGCATGACTGCCGTCTTGCTGATATTCACATGGGGATATAGATGCTTGGGCGTCTCGTGGATGCTTATCGCCGTATCGATCTGAAAGCTTCCGAGGAGCGTCTGATCCAGACCGATGCGCGGCCCGTTTTCCATATTTATATCAAGGGTTCCATTGAACTTACCGAGAAGGGAGAGGGAGGATTTCTCCATCATGGCCTCCATATCGACGGATGAGGCATAACGGATATCCTTGCTAATTAGGACCCCTGCCACCTCATCTTTGGTCAGCATGCCTTCATCCCATAAACTCGCATAGCTCTGGTTTTGGGATCCGGCCCGAAGAAGGACAGGAGCATATTGCATCTTCGTGTATTTGTTGACTGAGCCAAGCTCCGATGACTCCTGGGATGAGTAGTAACCGCTGCCCGACTCATAGGATCTTTGCAGCCCTTTTGCCCTTTTATCAGTGGAGACAAATCCTTTGCCTTTGGCAGATTTGGTGAATTTGACGCTCTCTCCGTAAGAGTCCACGGCCTCTTTTATCCGGAAGCTGCCGTGGTAGTTTTCATCGATCTCCTGGATAACAGCTCTTTCGTCAGGGACGCGCTTTTTATAGCTTATCTGAGCCATGCCGGAGCTGAAATCGGCCTCAGAACTGTAAACGGTCTGGTTCATATCCGCCACATAAGTGCTGTTCTGGCTCAGAGTATCGGCGTATAGATATTTTTCACTGAGGGAATCGCCCAGGATCCGGTTCTCAATGCGAGTTCGATCCGACCACAATGAATCGTAATTAAGGCTTCGATTCCCAGGCAGGAGAAAGGCAGTCTTCCCGTATTTGGCAAACAGATTCTTTTCCAGGCTGATGCTCTTATTTTCTTGATGCAGGCTGCTCTTTGCCTCCTCTTTGTAGTAACCGCTTCCATGCTCCAGACTGGAAATACTGGTGCCGGGCGAGCCGAGAATAGTGACGGTTGAATTGCTGATGACTTTATATAGATATATTCCATAGTATCCTGATATCCTTGCTCTGTTTATGAGTGCCTCTTTCTTTTCCAGGGTGTCAAATCCTTTCCGGACATAAGCATAGCCATTGCCTTGCACCAGAGAGGTCTCATAAAAATTCGCCTTCGCTTTCTTCGGGATCTGTACCATTATTTGAATGGTTCTAGATGAATTATTGCCTAAAGTTCCAACTATCCAGGTCAGGTTATTGCCGCTCATAGTACTGGGTGGAGGAGACACACTGAGGAGAATCACCTTGGGAAGAAGGTCGGTGACCGTCACATTATAGGCAGAACGGTTTTCCGTATTCCCGTAATTAATAGTATAAGTTATGTTATCTTCCCTGTTGTAGATGCTCTTATCAGCCTTCTTCCGGATCCAGAGGGAATGGACCACATCCGTTTCTAATGTCGCTTTTTTCAATGCAACCAGAGTAGAATTTATTCCATATGTATTGATGATTTTAGAAACATCCTTGGGAATAGTAATATTTGCCTTCACCTTTATGGTTATTGTGCCACTATCGTTCGATTTCAAATCTCCCAGGCGCCACATGAGATATCTTTGGGAGCTGCCGTTGACCAGATCGACGTATTGGTCCAGCCAATCGTGAATCGTCACATTGGTCTGGTTTACAGAGCCCTCATTTCGATAGGTTATGGTATAGGTCAGCTCCCTGCCGGGGGGCACGAAATCTGAGGAAGCTCTCTTGGTAATATTCAATCCGCCGTGAATCAACCCTGTCACTAATGTCGCAGTTTTCCCGGCAAACAGGTGGGAATTTATTCTATATTTATTTATGATTTTAGAAGCATTCACTGGAATCGCATTCTTTACCTTCACCGTTATGGTTATTGTGCCCCCCTCGCCCGGATTCAAATCTCCCAGCCGCCACAAGAGATATTTTTGGGAGCTGCCGTTGACCAGATCGACGTATTGGTCCAGCCAATCTTGAATCGTCACATTGGTCTGCTTTATTGAACCATTATTTCGATACATTATCATATAGGTCAGGTTCTTGCCGGGAGACACGAAATTTGCAGAAGCGATCTTGGTAATATTCAAATCATTGCCACCCACAGTGGTATTGATGATACTAATTGCAGTGGAGTTTTCCTTGCACGTCAGAACTACCTGATTGGTAATTACCGATCCGGGCAAGGCAAGGGCACTGACCCTGGCCTGGATTTGTATCCGGCCCGACTCCCCTATCTTGAGATCTCCCTGGCTCCACCTATTCACAGTCCCCGTATCCGGGGCAGGGTCTGCCGTGAGGAAGGTGATGCTCTTATTGTAAGTCTCCTTGATCACAACATCATGGGCATCTGAACCACCAGTGTTTTCATAAACGATGGAATAGTTCAGGAGACCTCCTGAGCTTACCGGTTCCGGCTGGGCGGTCTTTGTCACTCGTAAATTGGGCATGGGCCGGAAGACCTCCAAAGTGAATGAATCCGAATCGGACACATCTTTTCCGTCTCTGGTTTTAGCAGTCACGCGGGCCTTATTCTTGAGTAAAAATCTCTCTATGTAGAGCTGATATCCAGGAGTTCTTCGATACTCCTTGCTCAAAATATTTCCCCGGCTGTCTACAATCAGAATTAGTGTATCGCCGGATTTATAATCAATGATAGTGATAGTATTATATCCCTTCGCTGGCAAATCATACTCTATTTTGAAGTACTCTCTAGTTCCGGGCGGAGGATAGTAGAGTTCTTCGGAGAGTATCTTGCCAAATGCCGTAAAACGCACCGTTAACACGGCACCGGATATGGGATCCAGGTAGATGGTTCTATTCAGATTGCCTTTAAGATCAACGATCTTGCAAAAGGATTCTCCTGTCACTTCATTGCTGTAATTGTAATATGTATAGTTTAGGATTTGCTGACTTGTGACCAGCGTAGCGGCCTGCATGTCGAATTGACCTGCAAATCGACGTAAGTTCTCCATCACAATCACGAGGCGAACCTTCTTTTCCATCAGTCGTTGTATAGTCTCTGACAACTGTGTGGAACCCATCTTGCTTTGCATGATGCGAAGTATAGGATAGTCGGAAGGATCTAAAACCCGATAATCGTATTCATACCACCATGATTCTCCCGGATCAAGCACCCCGTTTCCATCATCACCCCTTCTGTAAACGGGCAGGCAATCCGGTCCCCAGTTCTGCAAGTCAGTGAGATTCAAGTCCACAAGAGGCAAAGTTCCCTGGTTTGTTACGTTATAAGTGTATAATACATGGTCCCCTATTCGGACGGGTGCCGTGAATAAGCAATCTTTTTTCAAGACGATCTTGGCCACTGATTTAGGGACCACACGAATATTATAAGTATCATTATAATATTTACAGCAACCATAGGAGTTAGTTATATTTAGCGATATGACCACATTCTGGGGTGAATCGACAACAGGTGCCGTCCATCGAAAAGATCTTTCCGTGGAGCTCGTTGGGCTTCCATCAGATGCGCTCCACTGAAAAGAGACACCTTCTTGAGATACGTTATTGGCAACAAAGTTGAAAATGCTCCCCGACTGCACCTCTTTTTCCAGGGCGGCCAAAACGGGAGCGATATTTAAAAAAGCTAAAATCAGAGCAGTGCTCACTAAGGTGACAAATATCTTCACCAGGGGGCATGACCGAGCAAAATGTCTCAATGAATTAGAACATTTCTTCAATCAATCTCACACTACCCAGCTAATAATCGCCATAGGCTCAGGTGTAACGGTTATGGTCATATTACACGCGGCCCACTGCTTCGGGCCGTTCTCGGCATTTTCATCGGTCACATGAACCTGTAGATCATGTTGGCCCAGTCCAAATTTCTGCCAATCAATGTCTATGCTTTCTCCTTCATGTGACTCACCCCCATCGATCTCCTTTCCGTCCAATTGCCATTGAATTGAGCCCGGAATAAAGCCGGTCAAAGTGACTTTGTAGGTCTCGGTCTTGCTCAGACAGGCGTTATCCTGCCCGACAATAGTGCAAGGACAGACATTAACGACGATCTGCCGGCTGACGAAAGCCACCTTGCCGGATCGATCTCTCGTCTGCAATCTCACTGTGTAGGTTCCTGGACGGTCATAAGTGTGAGTCGGATTCTTCGTCGGGTTATGAAATCCGTCGCCAAAATCCCAATCGTAGGCATATGGTCCAATTCCTCCGGTCGTCTGGTCTATGAATTTGACAATACCAGAGCAATCCTGTGGGTCCCCGGCGAAGAAGGCAGAAAGAGGCATCTCTGCCGAAAACACAGCTTCCGGTCCTCCGTAGCACTTTGTATTGCGATTGCTGCACTTGCGAAATGCCTGGCTGCAGCTTGTACCTTTGGCCGTCTCCCAGCTCAGCACTAGCCTTTTGAGCTCAACCTCTTCTCCTCTCGTCCAGATCATACCGTAGATGGGATAGTTCAATGTGGTCTTTGCTTCTATTTTGTCCAGGACGCAAAGGCCATCGTTATAAAAAGATCGGCTTAATGTGCCATTGTAGTACAGATCGGCCAGCAGGATGACTGCATATCGAGGCGCATTGGCATTATTACGAAATGTAGCCCATAGATAACAGGATTGCTTTTCACCCGACACTGCCGAAAACAGATCTGCCCCCCGATCATCGCCCAGCCAAAGCCTGGATATGGTTACATCATTGGCCTGGCATTGGAATTTGCAGTCCGGCCAGTCCTCGGATAGGGCCGGCTGCATGATCAGAGCAAGAAGCATGAGACCCAAGACGCTGGCCCAAATCATAGTCATAATCCACCTATGCAAGATTCTCCTTACGTTTACTCATTATGGTATATACTCCTATATATTTCTATTTAAGTTATATATTTATTATATATTTATTATTCAAATAAAGAAAAGATTTGCACCTGGGCGAAATGGCTCAGGTGCATAGTAGCATCATCGGCTCCTTTTTAACTTGCCTCCTCCGCCATGGATATATCCGCAGATGGTTCGGGTATGACCTTTATATCCATGCTGCATTCTTTGCTGGACCAGAACATTTCTTTGTAATTCCTGGTTACCAGCACTTTGAGTTTGTGTTCACCCAAATCGAAGTTGCTTCCGGAGAGGCTAATGCTCTTGCCGGAGCCCACAGGTTTCTCATCCATCGACCAGTCATAGCTTTGCTTGAACTGGGCATCCTCTTTTACAGTGTAGCTATAGGTTTCCTCCTTATTCTTGCATAGCGCAGCGGGGCCATCCAATCCGCAAGCCGCCTGGGCGCATCCGCCTGAGTTCTTGTTGGCCTCTGCTGTCTTTTCCTCCAGATGCCAGACTAAAGAGTCTCCCTTTGATACGACTGCAAAGACAGCCGCCTGGCTTCCCGGTTCAAAGCTGGTGGGCTGTCCCTGGCCGTCTGGGGGCGGAGTAAATTGATTATTCTTTCCTACATTGATGGTGACTGGATAGCTGTTCGTGTTGCTGTAGCCAAAGAATGCGGTGTAAGTGCCGTCTTTGTTTTCTGAAACGCATGTCACCACTGGAGTGATGGCATCTCTGGTTATGGTTACAGTTGCAGATGCATCGGCGCTGACGCCGACGCCCACTGGATCATTGCCCTTGACGAGAGCTCTCTTGATTTCAGGTCCAGGTGCGTCTCCTACAACGATGGCGTAACTTGCTTTTCCTGTAACTGTCCCTCCCGGTGCTACAGAGTCTTTGTCTAATTTGACTGGTCCCAGCTTATCGTCCGTCAGGCTCAAAGCCTTGACTGTGACCTTTCCGTTGTTCTTTATGGTATAGGTGTAAGTTACCGTCTCACCAACTTTTGCAGAAGCGGGCGTTGCAACCTTAGTCATCTCCAAAGCAGTGGTGTAGGTCAACACTACTGAGGCTGTGGCTGTAGCTTTTACCGGCTGTTTCTGGCGGTCCGTAGCAGCAGCAGTAACCACGTTGGTCAGGGGGCTTGGCAGATCCGACTCTACAATGATGTGTCCAATCGAAGCTGTCGTGGTCTCGCCAGGTGCGAGTGTATCCTTATCCGACTTGATAGCTCCGAGCTTGTCGTCACTGAGGGTCAATCCAAGGACGGTAACGGTTCCTGTGTTCTTCACAGTGAACTTGTAGGTTACAGTGTCACCAACGCCCGTGGATTTGGCTGAGGGCTCTTTGGTAACTGTCAGGGCGGCAGTGTAGGTTAACGTTACAGATGCCGTTGCCGAGGCTGTAATCGGTCGTCCCTGTCTGTCAGTAGCCGTGCCTGTGACGACGTTGGTCAATGGTCCGGGCAGATCAGCCTCGACTACAAGGTGCGTTGCCGATCCGGTGGCAGTCTCGCCTACGGCCAGCTTTTTATTGCTTATCTTGATCTCACCCAGCTTATCGTCTTTGAGAGCAAGATCATTGATAGCAACCGTTCCTGTGTTTCTCACTGTGTAGGAGTAGGTTACAGTCTCTCCCACTTTGGCCGCAGTAGTCGATGGGGTTTTGATTATCTCCATGCCTGCAGAATAGCTCAACGGCACAGTGGAACCGGCCTGCGCTGTAATTGCTTTGCCGATGCTGTCCGTTGCCGCAGCAGTGTCGACATTGGTCAATGGTCCGGGCAGATCAGCCTCGACTACAAGGTGCGCTGCCGATCCGGTGGCAGTCTCGCCTGGAGCCAGTGTGTCTTTGTCCACTTTGATGTTATTCTGCTTGTTGTCCTTCAGGGTCAGCCCTTTGATGGCAACCGTTCCCGTGTTTTTCACAGTGTAGGTGTAGGTTACGCTCTCTCCTACTTTGGCCGTAGTAGCAGATGGAGACTCGGTAAATTCCATCGTGGCTGTGTATGTAAGCGCTACTGAGGCTCTGGCTGTAGTTGTAACCGGCTTATTCTGGCTGTCTGTGCCTCTGGCAGTGGCGACGTTGGTCAAAGGTCCAGGCAGATCAGTCTCGACGACTGTGTGTGCAGTGGATCCCGTGGCTGTCTCGCCCGGAGCCAGCAGGGCTATATTCAGTTTGATATCGCCGAGCTTGTCATCCGTCAGGATCAGAGCATTGATTGTCACCTTTCCTGTGTTCATCACGGAGTACTGGTAGGTGACGGTCTCTCCCACGGCAGCCGTCTTCAAAGATGGTGTTTTGGTCACTTGCAGAGCGGCGACGTAGGTAAGCTTGACCGAAGCAGTAGCTTGGCCTGCAACCGGCTTGCCCTGGCTATCAGTGCCCGAGACCGATGCGGCATTGGTCAAGGGTCCAGGCAGATCCGTCTCGATAACGGTGTGCGTTGCCGATCCATTGGCCGTCTCGCCTGGTGGCAGAGAAGTCCTGTCCAGGGCGACGGTGCCGAGCTTATCGTCCACGAGAGCCAGTGTATTGATAGTAACCGATCCCGTGTTCTTTACCTGGAATTGATAGGTTACAGTCTCGCCCACGTTGGCCGTTTGGGCGGAAGGAGTCTTGGTTACTTGCAGAGTGGCAGTGTAGGTAAGCACGACCGATGCAGTCGCCCGGCCAGTAACCGGAACGTTCTGACTGTCTGTGCCTGTTGCTGTGGCCACATTGGTCAAAGGTCCGGGCAGTTCCGTCTCAACGACCAAGTGCGTGGCTGACCCCGTGGCCGTCTCGCCTGGTGGCAGAGAATTCTTGTCCAGGGTGATGACGCCTAGCTTGTCATCGTTAAGAGCCAGTCCGTTTATTGTGACAGAACCGTTGTTCTTCACGCTGAACTGGTAAGTTACCGTATCTCCTACTTTGGCATTATTAGAAGACGGTGTCTTAGTTACGGCGAGACCAGCGGTATAGGTCAGAGCAATAGTTGCTGTAGCTGTCGCCGTAACCGGCTTGTTCTGGCTATCCGTACCCTGGATAGTGGCCAAATTGGTCAGAGGTCCAGGCAGATCGCTCTCCAATATGACATGGGTTGCAGATGCTGATGCTACCGCTCCTGGAGCCAGTTCATTCTTGTCGGTCTTTATGGTTCCGAGCTTGTCATCCGTCAGGTTCAAGCCCTTTATTGTGACATTGCCGGTGTTTGTCACAGTGAACCTGTAAGTCACCGTATCTCCCACCTTGGCAGTGGTAGAGGAGGGCACTTTAGTCAGACTTAAGGCTGCGTTATAGGTCAGAGCCACGGTGGCACTGGCTGTGGCACTTACTGGTTTCTTAGTTCTATCCTCAACGCCGGAAGCAACTGCAGTATTGTTAAGGGGCCCAAGCAGATCGCTCTCTTTGATGGTGTAAATGCTGGTTGCAGTTGTTGAAACTCCCGGCAGAATAGTCCTTGCAGCGGGCACAAGCGTGCCGAGTTTGTCATCCACCAGGGTCAGAGCGTTTATGCCTATTGTTCCTGTATTTCGGACCGTATAGGTATAGGTAACGGCCTGGCCGACTGATGCTGTAGTTGCCGAAGCGGTCTTAACTACCTCCATTCCCGTGGTGTAGGTAACATTAGTCCTATAAGTACAGGTTATGCTGCGGAATGGATTAGTTGAGCCGGGGGCCACATCAGAGTAATCCTTGGTTAAGGTCATGCCGATGGTGTGATTGACGGGACTGTATTGGGTCCAATCTATGTTGACATTTGGCCCGGTGGCTCCATCTATCTTCTTGCCGTCCACATTCCACACAAATGTCAGTTTGCCGCCTGTGCCGCCCGTATAACTGTACGCGGCGGTTTCATAGGGACCGACTTGTGCGGGTCCGCTTATGCCGCAAACCGGCAGGGAATAGACACTAATATCTGTACTCGTTTGGTTGACACAACCTCCCTCTTTGGTTCTTATGAACAGCGAGATTGTGACCGCCTTCGAGCTCTCATCCTGAGATACCAGGGGAGCTTTAAATGAAAAACTCCGCGCCGCCCCCTGGCCAATGGTAGCGCCGCCAGTCACAGCGGTCCATTGATAGAGGTAATCTCCAGAAGGAGCTTGCAAGGTCACAGTCTGTCCAGAGGTTACGAGCTGATTTACGGCGAGACCGGGCGCAGCCGCGCCCAGCGATGATCCCGTCAGCAGGTAAACCAGCGATAATAGCATTACTAAAGTTATCGCTTTGCTATGATATGACATGATTTTTCCTCCTATATCCCAATTATTCGGCCTGTGTCGGGTTATCTTAATCAGAGGCATCTCGTCTCTTGCTATCAGATAGATTTTTTTCGAACAGACCTATTATTGTAATAACTATCTTGCTTTTATCCATACCGGCAATAGCATTAGATACATCCTTTCCAAGACCAAATTCAGATAAACATATAATTGGTCATCAGCTTATCTATTTGAAGTTTTTCACCATTTTTCGGAAATTACTTGTTTAAAATATTGCTATTTACTCTTAATTACAATATTATATAATTTAATATCTAAACGCCCAAAGTTCAATTTGTATTTGTATACGGCATGCAATTAGCAAAACAAAAGTTTTATATTTATTTTATACAGATATCGAGCAATATGATAATATAACGATATTAATTTTTCATTAAATTTTATGCGCGACGGTTTAAATTTTTGACAACCACAAGTATTATTAGCATGAAAAGCACAAATAATTTAGAAGATTTGCAGTAATTCGCAATTGTATGTATACTATGCCTAAAATAAACAGGAGAGGTGAAAGGAAAATGTATCTAAAGAGAATGTTGTTTTATGTAGGACTGGCCATATTAATGGCACAGCTTATTTTTGCAGGCGCGTGTGCACAGAATGGAACCGGCGTCGTGAATCTGATTGTAAAAATGCAGCAGTCCCCACAAGCTGAGGGAAAGAGTCTGGCAGAAAAGGAGGACTTAGAGATGAACTCCACCACAAATCTGCTCAATGAGGCGGACTCCAAAGGACTTGTCGTCTCGATATCCGTCACGGGAGATATTGCCAATAGTATTTATCCGCTATATGTCACTATGCTCGGCTCCAAAAGTAATCATGAACTGATGATGGGGGGTATGAACGGAGGCGACGAATTGGTCTCCTTCGAGGATCAGGATGCCAGGCTTCGTAAGACCAAGAGATACGTTGAGAATGACTATATCTGCGGAGTAGAGCAGCTCAAAGTGGCCGGCTACCTGCCAGTGCCCAATTCCTTTAACCAGAGCCAATACAAGATCCTGGATGATCTGGCAATATTGTATCTGGTAGACGAAATGGGATTGCCGGAAAGCCAGGGCAAAGCTTTGCCCTATCTCATGAACGGGTCTGCCTTTTATGTGGTTCCTGTGAGCGAGGGGCAAGCATTTCGCATGATGGACGCGTCGGCAAAAACGGCCGGCTTGAACGGTACGCAGTGGTATAACCAACTTGCCGGCAAATTCGATGAGTCAGCCGGCAAGGGTGAACCAATGGTCGTGGTCTTCACCAATACGGTCTCCGGATCAGATGAATACCTGGATGCCTACAAGAAGTTCGTAGAATATGCAGCAAGCAAAGGCGCCAGCTTTGTCACCACCAAAGAGTTGGTGGAAAGCCATAAGAATGCTTAAGGTTCTTGGGCAATAGAATAATAGAGTCCTCTGGGAGTTCTCTGTGCGCTTCTCGGGTCTCTGTAGTGAATGGTTGGTAGCCATTGGTTATAACCAGCGGCTAACGACGTTTCCACCACAGAGACATAAAGCTCACAAAGGACGCACAGAGCGACTAACTAACAATTGCTAAACCTCAATCTTTATGCCGAAGAGCTTCTCGAATTTCTCATACTTGGCCCGGGCCCGATAGAGGTTTTGCCGGGTATAGGGCGCGCTCAGTTCGCAGGCCAACATGTCTCTGATCTCGGCCTGGGTGAAGACCGTTTCTAGCTTCTCTTTGGCAATTGAGGATACACTCACTTTTTCCGTGTATATCTCCAGATCATAGTCGCCTTGCCAGTTCCACTGCCGATCATAGCGCATCAGAATAAGGTGCTCATTCTTGCAATGAACACTGACCAGCCAGTTCGATTCTGTGCAATGATATGCCAGGCTCTCCAGGTCCAGGTCACACTTGCTGCAAAATCCCACCATATTACACTCTAATGAGACCGGTTCCAGCCTTCTTCCTTCAAAAATGAGATTACAACTTTTCTCATCAAGTTGGTTCATCTTGACTTTAAGACGTCCGCCATGCTGTAAATTCCAGGCTCCTTACCGACTACCCACTCTGCCGCCCGCACGGCGCCGCTGGCAAATGCAGTTCTGCTGTGGGCCTGATGTTTTATCTCGAGGCGCTCGCCTGCTCCCGCCAGGAGCACAGTGTGATCTCCTACAATGTCTCCACCACGCACCGCATGCACTCCAATCTCTTTTCCTCGCGGCATGATGCCTTCCCGGCCATACACGACCTCCTTTTCGCCCAGTGCCATCTTTATCGCCTGCACTGTGGCCAGAGCCGTGCCGCTGGGGGCATCTTTCTTCTGATTATGATGGGCTTCAATGATCTCGATGTCGTAGTCCTTGAGGGCCACCGCCGCATCGGCTACCAGCTTCCAGAATACATTTACGCCTAAGGAGAAGTTGGGCGTTATGACTGCAGCCACATGGCCATCAATGGCTTTTTTCATCAAAGAATGCTGCTCTGTTGAAAAGCCCGTAGTTCCCACCACAAGATCAATTCCAAGGTTTGCCGCCATGCATACGTTATTTACCGCCGCCTTGGCAATGGTAAAGTCGATGAGCACATCCGGTTTGCTCTCCCTTAAGACAAACTCCAGCGCCGCCGCGTCTTTGACGATGATGCCGCCAGGGAGAACCGCTCCTGCCCCAACAGCATCCAATCCGGCCACTAGCTGCATGTCTTTTACCTTGGCCGCCTCCTGGATGATCAAAGTGCCCATGCGCCCCAGGGCGCCGGTAATGGCGATCTTTGTCATGCTCTCTCGCCTAGCCTTTCCAGTATCTCTTTTAAGAAGAGTTCTTTCTCAGGAGCCATTGCTGCCAGAGGTAGGCGCATTGGTCCGCCAGCCCGCCCCAGATATTTTTGAGCCGTCTTCACCGGAATAGGATTAGTCTCCAGGAACATGGCTCGCACCAGGGGGGCAAGCTCATAGTGCAGTGCTCTCGCTTTCTCGAAGTCGCCCTTCAAAATAGCGTCCACCATGGCCACTGTTTTTCTAGGAGCCACATTGGCCACCACAGAAACCACACCTTTGGCACCCAGAGACATGGTAGGCAGGGTCAGATCATCATCTCCCGAGAGAAGGACAAAATCGCTGTCCCTAGTCAGCTCGATGATCTGAGATTGCTGAGAAAGGCTTCCACTGGCTTCCTTTATGGCCACGATGTTCTTTACCTTGGACAGTTTCGCGACCAATTCCGGCTTGAGATCGATTCCGGTTCTCTTGGGAACATTATAGAGCACAATTGGGATGTCGCACTTCTCGGCGATCGTCTTGAAATGCTCGAACATACCCCGATCATTGGGCTTGTTGTAGTACGGCGTGATCAATAAAGCAGCAGATGCACCGGCTTTAGCCGCATGGCGCGTCAGCTCCAAAGCCTCACGGGTATTGTTTGAGCCCGTGCCTGCAATTACTGGTACCTTGGAAGATTCCACGGCAATCTCCACTACCCTTTTATGCTCCTCAAAGGTTAATGTGGCCGACTCACCAGTTGTGCCGCAGGGAACAATGCCTGCTATGCCGGTTTTATTCAGGTACTCAATGTTCTTCCTCAGTCCCTCCTCATCCAGGCTCTCATCTTCTAAAAACGGCGTAATTAAAGCGGGAAACACGCCTTTAAGCAGCATCGATCTCGACCTCGCCTCGGCGAGTTCGTCTCTGCCGCATCACATTGGAAATATATCCTGCAACACGATTTCGTATGGTCTTATTTTTGATGTCGGTGTACTCTGATACCACCAGTTTATTTTGTTCAAAGTCAGGGCTAAATGAGCTTTCGTAGGTCCTCAACAGATCCATTGCGAAATTCTTGATATAACTAGGTTTTACACTTCCCATAATCAACACTCCAGCTAGAGCAATTCTTTGTGCATCCTTGCCTCACCAATTTATATCTTCCCGTCCCCCCAGGTTCTGTCCTATCGCTTCTTTATCGCTTGTCTAGCGAAGTTCATGGCCACTGCAATTCGCCGCGCCTGCTGCTGCCTGGTTGACCGGCCCCACGCCCTTTCCCACCCGCATGCTGCCGAGAAGCGCCCTTTCTGCGAACCTCTTGGCCTGGCTGGCCGCTTCTTTAAGGGTGAGGCCCAGGGCCAGAAATGAGGTTAATGCGGCAGAGTAGGTGCATCCTACGCCATGGTTGCCCCCTGCCACCCTCTCCCCCGGCAAAAGGATGACCTCAACACCTGTCGCCAGGAGATCGGTGCAGTCCAGATGGCCGCCCTTAACGATTACCGCTTTCGGCCCAAGCTGCAAGATCTTTTGAGCGGCGAGTTTTGCACTGTCTCTATCGCGAACTTCTATTCCCGTCAGAGCCTGGGCCTCGAAGATGTTGGGAGTTACAACCGTTGCCAGTGGAATGAGATATGCTTTTAGCGCCTCTACCGCCTCAGGTCGAAGCAGCCTGCCGCCCGCTTCCGCCTCGATCACCGGGTCTAAGACGAAGGGGATATCCATCTTTTGCAGGTGATGGGCCACCGCAGTCACAATCTCAACGGAGTGGAGCATGCCCGTTTTGGCAAAGGCAATGGAGAAATCATCAGTGATCGACCTCATCTGCTCTACTACTATCTCGGGCTGCAGGCCATAGACCCGTTGCACTCCCAGGGTGTTTTGGGCAGTAATGGCAGTGACGGCACAGGTTCCATGCAATCCGAGCACGCAGAACGTCTTAAGGTCCGCCTGGATGCCGGCCCCGCCTCCCGAGTCAGAGCCGCCGATGGTAAGCACGACTTGTGGCATTAAGAGATCTTCTTCTCGGCTGCCGCCACCATTTCCGGCGGAAGCCTGTACTTTTGCGCGATCTTCAAAGCCTTGCGGTAAAGGCCAGCTTGCATATACAACTCATAGGACTTAGTGGCCGCTTGCAGCAGCATCTCTGGGGGAAGCTCAAACTCCTCGGCGATCTCGGCCGCGTTCTTGACCAGACCAAAGCTCATGCTCTTATTATAAGCCTGAACCGCCGCCTGCCGGACCAGATCCTGGGGAAGGCCATAGTCCTTGGCATAATCGGCAGCCGCCCGGTAAAACTCGCTGTCGATTTTTCGGTTGAATGACCGCTCTGCCGCTTGCAGGCGGAGATCATCTGGAAGGTCGTACTTCCTGGCCAGGTCAGCGGCCAAGGAGTAGTCGCCTTTCTTCATATTGGCATCGTAGGCTTTGCGGACAGCTTCCATTAGCATATCACTGGGCAGACCGAAATCGGACTTGATCTTTGCCGCCTCCTGGTAGGCACCCAGGTTCATCTTTATGGTAAACTGCCTCGCAGCTTCGGCCAGATTACTATCAGCCATAGAAATCCTCCATAAATACTATTACAATTACTATTATTATTGTTGCCCCAGGAATAAGAACCTATCAGTCCTCTATCCTCTCCCGGAGATTGGCTACAAAAGCATACTGGGTGGTGGTGGGAAGCTTTCGTCGTAGCTCCCTTACCTCGGCAAGATAGATTATTATCTGCCTTGTTTGAGCGGGAGGCCTTTCTTTTCCCAGGATCTTAGCTACAAGCTCCACTTCCGGCTCGCCCTGCACCCGGGCGGCGCCGCTGCCGTAGTCGGGAGACATCTCAATTAGCATGGGCAGTCGCAGGCGGCTCCAGAGAAATCTGGGCAGGCTCTCGGAGATCAGATTCAGCTCGGCTTTGTCCATGATGAAAAAAGTATTATCCTTTCCCTTGACGCCGGGCTTCTCCATGATCATAAGTTCGGCCAAATTGGTTCGCTTACTGGGCAGGTGCTGGTTCATAGTCTGAATGGTCTTGACCAGAATATTCTTGTTCATCGCCTGTCCGTCATCGGAAAATGCCATTCCTGTCTTTTATGCTCTCTTGTGACTTAAAGGTAACCGTTATCGAGTATCTTTTGCGTCGCATTCGAATTCCGTTATATCCCCCATCTAACCATCTCTCGCAGGCCGTCTCTAAATACTCGAAAGCTTTTGGAATTATTTCTTTCCGGTTCCATGAATGCAGAAATAGTCTTTGCAGCCTCTATTTTACGTAGACCGCCCTTAAAGTACCCTGACTTTTTTAGCTCACGCTCCAGGGACTCCCATGTTCCTCCTTTAATTGAATCTGGATCATGATATTTTGATCTGCTTCCAAGAGTCCTAGGAACTTTAGGGTAAGCCTGATTGATTGCGCTTGCATCTCCGAAAAACCACGCCTCCAGCTCCTCTACTGCTATCCTGTTCATAACTTGAAATCTTGAGCAACTACTTGTTTTATCGGACATAGTACGGGTAATCAGCCCAGCATCTTTCGCTGCGTTCTCCAGTCGATCTTTGAGTGATTTGCAATTGCTCCGATCTTCATCGACCAAGACAACAATGCGCCAGTCGTCATGCAACCATTTGGCATAACTTCGCATAACCTGTGGTAGTTTTGATAGAAGATCGTTTTTGCACTGATAGGGGTGAATCTCGAAAGATGCACTTGCGCCCAGAATCTTCGGCACAAGATTGAGCAGGGCGGCTTCTGCAGAGATCTCTTCCACTAAAAATACAATATGCATAAGATCATTACTCCGCTTGAAGCCTTGCAGCCTGGATTAATGAGGGGCGTTTTGGGCCGCCTGATGCCGTCAAAGGGTCGCCTACCTCAAAGTGACCCTCCATCCAGAGGTAACCAAGCTGTGCACCTTCATCCATGAACTCTTTGATGCCTTGCATATCCGCAGCACGCCGCGCCTGAGTGTAACCCTGTTCATCTCTGTAGAGAACCCAAAGCTCCTCCGGCCGGAGACCGTTTACAAAAAAAGGCGAATGGGTTGTGACCATAAGCTGGGTTTTGGCTGCCGCATGTCTGCACTCTTCGGCGAGTTCCGGCAAGAGCCTGGGATGAAGCTGGTTTTCCGGCTCTTCAATTCCTATGAGCTGAGGCGGCTGTGGATCATAGAGCAAAGTCAAGTAGGCCAGCATTTTAAGGGTGCCGTCAGATGCGAATTTCGCCAGTATCGGCTGCTCAAAAGGAGCATCCTTAATCTGCAAGAGAAGCCGGCCGTCAGGCATGAATTCGGACTCAACTTTCTCCAATCTTGGAACACGATGAGATAATGTATTCAAAATCTGGTTCAAACGGTCCTCATGCTGTTCTTTAAGATATTGAATAACATTAGGCAGGTTATCGCCGTTTGCTGACAGTCGCTCCTGAGGACCCGCCTCAGAGAATCCCCGCGTGCTATCTGCGGTAAGATATGAAAGATACCATCCGGTTATGAACTGGCGCAGAGCACTAACTCTTGGATTTTTAGCAAGCTGGCCCAATGCGTTGACGGCAAGCATATCAGAAGACGTCAGCATCTCATGAATCCTCTCGCCCATCTCGACCGGCTTTTCTCCGGCAATTACCTGTCCCTCTCCATTTTTAAAAACGAGAAACTTAAAGGGTTTTCCTTGCTGTCCTCTCCTCCATTGCAGCCATTCCTCGGCTACATAAGGGCCGCTGATGCCTTCGTCAAGGGAGAGGTGATAGGTGATGAGGGGCATGTCGCTTCTCTCGCGGTATTTCAGCTCGATCTCGATAGGACCGCTGGACCCACGGGTGCGAAGCTCTTTGAACCGACCCCGTTTATCCAGAGCTTTACGCAGGCCCACTGAAAAGCATTCTGAGAGGAAGGCAAAAACATCGAAGATGGTCGATTTTCCGCTGCCGTTTGGTCCAAGGAAGACCGTCAACGGGGTGATGCCTCTCAGCTCAAGGTTACGAAGGGCTCTATAGTTCTTTATTTTTAGATATTCGATTCTTGGAACCGATTGCCTGGCGCGGTCTCCTTCAATCATATCTTGATCTCCTACGGATTTTTCACATTATTTATCATGATCTCACAGGAAATACCCTTGGCAGTGGCACGAGATAGATGGCGGCTTCTTCGACGAGGGATTCTGTAAGGGTCAAGGATCTGATTCACCTTTTGCATCTAAAGAGGTGAATTATACTATTTTAAAGATTAATCATTCCTTTTGAATAGACGGTGCCCAAAAGACCATCAAATCTGTTTGGAACTCTTCCTGCTTCATATCCTTGAATTTATGTGCTAAATTACTTATATTTGATCCAACAAGAATTGACATAGAGGTGCCGTCAGAAAAGTGAAAAATCATTCCTTCTCTTCCATGCACTCCTTTCATCTCAGCTTCTTCACCGAACTCTACTGACTTTATGGTCTTGCCTTCAGCCTTCCTCAGCTCATTCAATTTAAACTCCGGTCTAGGAGGACCTATGAATTTAGGTGATAGTCCTTTCATCCATTCTTCTCTCTCCAGACACGCCTTTGAATCTACAGATAGTGAGATCTCTAGCCATTTATTCAATTCCTCAAGCGATTTAGCTATCTCAATTAAGTCTCTGCGAAACGTATCAAACGCAGGAAACGATCCCAATTCTGAGGGAACACCATGAATATCGCTGCGTTCATTGGAGCATTTCTTCAGTGGTTTATGAATAATCTTTATTAAGTCTTCGGGCAAGAGTTCCTTGAGGCTATTTAGGGTCTTTTTGGGATCAGAAAGAGGAATTTTTAGTTTATCCGCAAGAAGAACTAATGCATTGTTGTCCAGACCATCTATTATGAGGCGATAAAGTTCCAAATGTGCTTTATCGTAGGCATCTGTGTTTTCTGTTATCGGAAAATTTATCAAAGCGTTTTCTTCAAATCGAAAGAGGGGCCTTCCTAGAATCTGAAGTGTCAGAGATCTGATCAATTTCACATATTGATCAATCTGAATCCTTGGGCCATCTTCAACATCCCAAGAGCCTTCAATATATCGATGAACCCATCGTTCAAAGGCGAGGTCGTCTTGGGCAAATAGAGGATTATTGAGCATATTTCCGCGCCATATGAATTGATCTTTTTCTGGCAACTCTTGGACGTCATAACGTAGTCCTGCAATACAAACGCAATTATCTTTAAGTTTTCTGAATCCAAATCGTACTCGTACATATTGATTCTCAGATAAGTCATTATCTAAGTCAACATCATCTAATGCTGTTTCAAGGATGCCACCCATATCATCTTCTTTTAAACCGTAGATGTGAGGCGAAGCTCTATACTGAGCCAATACTGATCTATTAAAATAGAGAAAATGTTGTTCGTATTTTATTGGCATCATATTTTATCCCTAAATCGTCATTGCACATTTTGCTCTTATATCTCTCCGTCTCTCAAACCCATCCGGAAACAGCGCCGTCGTCCCTGCGTCCATGCCCGCGGGTGCCCGCCCCTCCGCCCGCGCGCGCACGAGATCATAGTCAACGAACCCGGACTTGTTGCTGCTCCTTCCTCTTACCATTATCTTACACTTCAATAACAGGATTTCAATACTACTATATTTTCTTTGGGCTAGTTCTGCTTGCTGTGCGAATGCACCGCATCCGTTTCACTGGCCTAGAATAGAACCAGACAAGGGTTCCCATTAAAACGTATTTATATATCGATAAATCAGTCTATTTTTCTTGAGATTCAGACACCTGCGGGCCGCCTGGGCCACATTCTCTCGATCTTCCTCCCGACAGTAGATGCCGAAACGCCAGGTAGCCCGGTGCGCTCTTTCCAGGATGCTGACCAGAGGCGACACCTCCCGCAGGGGTCTGACCTCACCCTCGACGAGAGCGGGAAAGTTGCCCTCCGGCGTATCAGGAAGCGTGGGGTTGTCTACCAGAATGTAATCTGCCTCTACTCCCGCCTCACGGGCAATCTCCTGGGCCAGCATCTTTTCGCTTACCTTGAGAACGGAAGGGTCCAGGCACTCCAGGCCGACGTAAACGGCGCGCTTAAAAATTCTCCGAGATTTGATGCGGGACGCCATCTCAGCCGCATAGCCGCCCGACCTTTCCAGGGAAGTAAAGAGCTGGATGTCATCCATCTCTTTTACGGCGCCGGCACTAGCCCCTTCCTCAATCATGCGCCGGATTCCGGCAGAGATCATGCACTCCGAGATGCGGCAGACATGATGATAATAAACGGATGGATGCATGAGCAGCCGGGAGATGAGCAAGGAAGTCGCCGCCTGCACGCCTCCTGCCTCCACCACCAGCTCTCCCTGGTGAAGGGTCATCTTTTGCAGTAGACGCAATCGATCGATCACTCCGTAGGCTACGCCGGTGTAGTGAGCATCCCGGATCAGGTAGTCCATCCTATCCACGTCGATCTCGCCGCTCACGATCTGCCCCAGACCAACTCCATTTATGGCGGACTGGATATCGGAGGCCTTCAGGCCGTAATTGTCTAAAACCGCCCGAAGCTCGCCCTTCTTCAGTAGATCAATGATGCTCTCGTGATCCTTGCGTAGGTATGGAGCAAGGGCTGACTCGGTGGCATGGGAGAGCGGCCCGTGGCCCACGTCGTGCAGAAGCGCTGCGGCGCCTACCAGCATCTTATCCTCTTCTGGCAGGCCGAGATGGTTCGCGAGAAGATCAGCCAGATGGTAGGCCCCCAGGCTGTGCTCGAAGCGAGTATGATTGGCGCCGGGATAGACTAAGCTGGCCAAGCCGAGCTGCTTGATCCAGCGCAGCCGCTGCATCTGGGGCGTGTCCGCGATTTCCAGGGCCAGGCCCTCCAGCAAAACATAGCCGTGCACGGGGTCTCGGATCTCGGTCATCGGGCTAAACCCTGGAGCCTCCTACATTAAATATTGTTCTGGATGGGCGATCAAATCATTATGTGCCTCGATGTGCTACAAGCCAAGCTCGGCGCCCTCAAGCGCCACCAAGCGGAGACCGCCGCCGAGCTGGACGCTCTCCTTCCGGCTGTGCTGGAGCGGGCCTTTCGGGGCGAGTTACGAACTGTGGGTTAGAATCAATTGCAGAGATAAGCTTTTTATAAGAAAGGCTTTGCTATAAAATGAGAGGGAATTGCACTATGGGCGATAGCTCAAAAAACAACATTGATATTATTTTGTTTGAATATAATGCATGTTTAGATGGGTACAATTCTCGGGACAAAATGGCAAATGAGTTGTTTTATAAGCTAATACATTCATTCCAAATGTTTTTAATAATTATAGCATTTACTAGTGCACTAGTCAGTCAGCTTGAAAAATATCATTGGTTTTGCTGCCTTATCATTGGTGCAATAGGCTTTCTATCAATGTTCTCCCTTTTGCTGGGTTTAGAGTCGGTTTCTAGCTGCAAAGTAGCACTGAGAAAGCGATGTATTACTTTGGAATTGGAGTTATCTAAATTACTGGATGGAAAGCATCCACAATATTGGAGATCAATTCATGAGAGAAAAAAATACAAGGAAGAAGGCATTATTAAAGGACAACTGACGGATAAATTCGATACATGTCTGTTCCAACATGATACAAATGAAATAAAAGAAGCAAAAGGAATTTTCATCTGGGCTGCAAGGATAATAATCGGGTGTTGGTTAGTAATAGTGATATATGTTGC
>JANYKI010000103.1 GCA_025361645.1 Methanothrix sp. | reverse complement strand
TAGAAAATAAGTAGTTATAAGGTCATTTTTGCAAAAAAATTTAATAAGAAATTGTAAAAACTATAATTAATTTTTGGTTAGACCCTACAAAAAAGCAGGATGCAGAGACTTAAGTGGGTCAACTTCTTATAAACTCCGGTATGATTCACTGAGGATGCAAAGAAGGCCAGGTCTCCCCATGTCAAAGTTCGTCTTTGAGGTGGCGGAAGCCTTTCGAGCTAGGAAGGCTGCTGCCGCTGATTTTTAGGTATATTTAAGTCTTCCGATTACTCCCGTCCAAAGACCCAAGAACCATCTCCCTCATCTCCAGAAATCGCGGACTCATCCTGTCTCTTGGCCGCTCTAGCTTCACATCCAATAACTCCTGGACTCTTCCCGGCCTGGCACTGAGGATTACCAGCTTGTCTGCTAAAAATATGGCCTCTTCAACACTATGAGTCACGAACACGATGGCTTTTGCTGTCGTTTCCTGGATGCAAATGATATCCGCTTGAATCTGCTTTCTGGTCTGGGGGTCAAGAGCCGAGAATGGCTCGTCCATGAGCAACAAAGAGGGCTCCAGAACCAGGGCTCTGGCCACTGCCGCTTTCTGGCGCATGCCTCCGGAAAGCTCGTAAGGACGGGAATGAGAACTCTCTTGCAGGCCCACCAGTTCAAGGTACTTCATAGCTTTCTCATGCCTTTCCTTGCGGGGCATTTTCTGCATTTCCAGCCCCAGGGATACATTATCGAGCACACAGCGCCAGGGAAGCAAAGCATGCTCCTGGAAGATCATTCCCATCCTTGCGCTGGGCCTGGTTACGGGCTCTCCATCCAGCAGCACCTGCCCATGAGTTGCTTGTTCCAGTCCGGCAATTATCCTGAGCAGAGTAGTCTTTCCGCATCCCGATGGCCCCAGGATACCCACCATCTCCTGCTCATTTATTTGCAGAGAAATATCTTGCAGGACTACAACAGGTTTGCCGTTTCCCTGATCGAATTGCTTTGTTATTTCCAACAATTCCAGCTTCATCGGTCGTATGCCCTCCAGGAGAACCATCTTCTTTCCACGGCTATGAAGAACCGGTCGATCAGTATGCCGAGGACGCCAATGGCCACCATCCCCGCCACTACCACCTGGATCTGCCCCCAGCCGTAAGCATACATGATTAGATATCCTAGACCGGAACTGGTACCGGGCAGCATTTCCGCTGCCACCACGCACATCCAGGCAATCCCAAAGCCTACCCGCATTCCCGTCCATATCTCGGGAGCGCTGCCGGGCAAGATGACCTTGGAGATGATATGAACCTCCCCCGCGCCCATCATGGAGACCGCCTCCTGCCAGGATTTCTTCACGCCCCGAACTCCCTGAGCCGTGCTGAGCAGAATTGGGAAGAACGCTCCCAGGGCTATTATGAAAACCATAGATGCCAGTCCAATCTTGAGCCAAGCCATGGCCAGAGGAACCCAGGCCAGCGGCGGCACAGGTCGCAGAGCTGAGATCAAGCCCTCCGAGACATCTTTAAACACCTCCCAGCGGCCTATGGCCACGCCTAAAGGCACCGCCAGAGAAGCGGCGATGAGGAATCCCAGTGTCACTCTGACAAGACTCAACCTGGCATTTTCTAGGAGAGAGCCGCTGCCCAGGATGTCTGCTGTCGGCTTGAGAAGGACAGAGAGGACCGCCTCCAGATTAGGAAGCACGAAAGGATTGTTGACGTAGAGAGCCAAAGCTTGCCAGATCAGGATCACACTGATAGGAAGGACCAGCTTTCGAATGTTCATGATGCTCTCACGCCCCGCAGGCCGGATGCTCTCAGTGCATCCTGAAATATGACGTCTGTAATGGTCCCCAAATCCGGATCGCCTATCTTCAGCGGCCGACCTAGGGCAAAGGAGGCTTTGGCCAGGGAAACGAAATCATCCCAATCTTCTGCCCCAGATGCGGTTGCCAGGACCAGTCCCGAGCCTAAATTCTGCACCGGTTGAATAATTCTAGCTTCACAGCCCAGGCTGATTGATCCGATGGCCGGGGTTATGCCTACTATGGCCATATCCAGGTTGTCTTGCTCCATCAAAGTCATAAGATTCTGCCCGGTAGGCGCGGATATAAGCTCCACATCGGCCGCTTTTTGGCCGTTGATCATCAGCTCCAGATATCGAGGCCGCTTGATGCCCTCAACCGGCATTAGCGCAATTTTGTATTCTTGTTGGAAATACGGCCAGTTCTTGACAGCAGCAAAGAGTGGTGCCTGGTGATCGATCATGAGGTATCCTATTCTGATTAGATTCTTATTGGAAAGATTATATGATGCCCGATCTTGCGAAGCAATCCAGTTAACTGCCTGATAGTAAGGCCCAGAATCCATAAATTTTGACAGTTTAGTCTCGGATCCATTATGCTGAGCACTATCTAAGGTATTGAGAATGTCTCCCATCCGATCGACCAAGATTTGTGCAGAAGCATTCCATTTTCCATTTACCTGAGAAGAGAACACAAAAGTGGAGAGAGATCGATTAAATAAGCTAACCGGAGAAATGATATGGCTTCCCAATAAATAATCTTCGTCTCCCATAAGCCAATCGGCGGTGATTTCTGGCAAAGCTTCCGGATGTTGCTCTGCAAAATCGTCTCCGGAAAGAAGAATGGCGCTCATGGCCATGGCCAAATCTGGATAATTCTGCAAAATATCATTGCTCGCGACCAGAACGCAACAAGGATGATTATGCCATGCCCCGTCTGGCGGAAAGTCTCGGGAGAAGGCGACAACTTTTCCTATGCCGCTCTCCTCGGCCAGAGCCAGGTAAGGTTGCCAGGCCACGTAGCCGTCTATCTGCCCTGTGGTCAGCAGCACGGGAAGGATGCTTTGCCCTTTGCAAAAAAGCAGCTCAACCTCAGGAATTCCTTTATCCGTCTTGTTCATCTTTTCGGAAGCATCATCCCATGCAGATGACGAAGAGTAGGCAACAAATATAGGTATCAATAGAACAGAAAATAGAAGAGCTCGCGATGCTCCTGATATTATAATCATCAATTTCTATATACTGTTTACGTATATATATTTACTGCGCTTTCCGACGAATTTTATGACACACGGATGATATAGCACTCTACAAAATGGGGTGAATGGAAAGACTGCCCATTTGCCCAGAAACTTGTAGGGCCGGTGCAGTCTTCCTTGCCACAGATACTAGTTGCACCGGCCTCTATAAAGCCGCAAGCCGCGCAGGGCGAAAGTGTTTTTCAGATTTTCTCCGGCTTTTCCAGCAGCCGGGTCTTGTTCATTAGTTCCCCGGTGCGGGCATGGGGCCGGCGGGAGACTGTGTCATTGGCCTTCTCCAGCTCCCTCGCTTCATCGGCGAGACGGCCTGCGGCTCGCATGACCTCATGGCCTGCGGCGGCGGCGAGAGCAATGGCCTCCAGCTCTTTCAGGCGGAAGCATGCGGCAGCATCGATGCTGGCCACAGCCTGCGCCATGTAGAGAGCGCCCACGGCCTTGGCGCGGGCGTAAGGGTTAGAGAAGTTCATGCGCTCGGCGCATTTCTCGGGCGTGACCAAAATGGCAGGAAGCTTGGCCTCGCCTGCGGCGATGCTGATCAATGCGCTGTCCAGCTCTTCCTGCACCAGCCGGATGGCTCCGCAGGCGGCCAGAACCCGCAGGGCGTCGGAGTTGAAGAGGGCCATCTCCGCCGGGTCGAGAAACTCGCGCTTGGCACCGATGAGCGGGTCCATGGGCAGGATGATGTAGCCAAATCCTTCCGCGGCCAGAGCGTCGCGCGACTCCTTCTTGGCGGGACCGTCGGAGATGACGATGGTGGGCATGCCTTTGAAGATTTCACGCGCAGCAGTGGGCCCAGCAGTCGCGGCATTGGGGCTGCAGATGACCACTAATTGCGGAGCCCAGGCCAGCAGTTCGGCTGCGGCTTCGCCCTCCTTCTTGGTCATCTTGGGGCCGAAGCTGACGATCTTGAATTCGATGTCGGACCTTTCCGCAATCTCATCCAGGGAGAGATCAATAGCCGTTGAGGTGGCTATGTTTCCGAGCTTCACAAAACCGATCTTGAACATGCCGCTACGAAAGGCCGAGAAAAGATAAAAGGATTTTGTTTGCCGGATACGAAAATTATACCGCAGAGTCGCAGAGCGCGAGGGAGGACGAACGAACGGAGACGATTATTCTATTGCCCAATCGAAACAACGAGGAACCTAAATATCATCCCGGCCAGGGAAAAGCTGTGAGAAACCTGGCGGATTTTACCAAGAATGTCCTGCCCTATCTAGCCCAACTGGAAGAAGATGAGGCCGGGCCCGATGCAGCGGAGATATCGCGAAGATACGGCATCTCTCTGGAGCGCATCGTTATGCTCAGCCGAAATGAGAATCCTTACGGCGCGAGCCCCCGCGTCCGTGCGGCTTTAATCGATGTACCTGTGCACAGGTACCCTGATTCCCGGTCCTTTTTAACCGCCCTCTCCGGGTACACGGGCTATCCAGAAGAGTGTCTGGTGGCGGGAGCGGGCATGGATGAGATCATTACTACTATCTGCCGCATCTTCCTGGGGGCAGAGAACAAGGCCCTCATTCCCGTGCCCACCTACAATTTCTATGGCCGGGCGGTGGAGCTATGCGGGGCTGTGCCCCTCTATCAGCCCAGGCTTGCCGGCTTTGCTGTGGACCGGAAAATCCCGGACGGAATCAAGATGGCGTTTCTCTGCTCGCCCAACAACCCTACGGGAAATGTCCTCTCGGAAGAAGACGTGCGGGCCGTGGTGGAAGGCACCGAATCAATCGTCTTTTTGGACGAGGCCTATGCCGAGTTTGCCGGAAAGAGCCTGCTAAAACTGGTGAGAGAGTACGATAACCTGGTAGTGGGCCGCACCCTCTCCAAAGCCTTCGGCCTGGCCGGGCTGCGCCTGGGCTATGCCGTGGCACCGCCCTGGATCGCCCGGCAGTACCGGCGTGTTGCACCTCTGTTTGGCATAAGCAGCCTCACTTTGGCGGCGGGCGTGGCCGCCCTGCAGGATCAGGAATGGATGAGAGAGTGCGTAGGCAAAATAGTCGCGGAGCGAGAGAGAATGCACGAGAGACTGACCTGCACCAATCCCTCAGAGGGCAATTTCCTCTATGTTCATACCGAGGAGAAATCAGTGGTGGTTGTGGAGCGGCTGCTCTGCCGTGGGATTGTAGTGCGGGATTGCAGTGCCTTTCCCGGCTCCGGGGAGCACTGCTTGCGGGTCACTGTGGGCAGGCCGGAAGAGAACGATCGCTTCTTGGAGGAGTTCAAGAAGGCCGACACGACATTGTCAAGTTAGTAGTATTAAGGCGCTTTTGGGCTATACTCTGGGCCTTACGATTTTCACCACAACGCTGCTGGTCGCTTATACTGGCTCAAAATGTTGTACTCCTGGTAGGGAAACATCTATCTAGTTACAATCGTTACAATATTATTCATGCTTGCGATCAAACGCATTCCTGTGACTGAGGCCGTGTGGGTTGAGCTATCTGACCTCAAGATGGTTAAGATCCTGGATATCACAACCATAGAGCAAGCGCATAAGATATACGGTCAAATCTGAGAAATGTTTACTTGTTAATCGGCTCCGAAAATCCTGATCATCCCCCGGTCGGCATCGACCTCTACCAAAGTGCCGCTTTTTATCTGCAAGATCCCCTCCGCCACCCTGTCCACCAGGGGAATGCCGCTGATGATGGCCCCCACTGCTACGATCGGCTCGGAGCGGATATTGATCATGGCCACGGGCGCAAGATCTCTCTTTTTAAGCTGATAGATGACGTAGGAGCCTACCGTGGAGCCCTTGCCTCCCGGAAAGATGAGCACCTTTCCTGCGATGCACTGATCAAAGAGCTCGTGCGCCGGATCGACCACCATGCCGGTCCTGGCATCGACATTGCCCAAAAAGGAGATGGCATCCCTTGTCACCAGAGCCGGGCCGCTAGCGCAGCCGCTGGCAACCTTATGACATTTTATTTCCATATTTACCGCTTCCCCAGAGCTACATCAATGCACTCTTCCAGACTTCCCAGACCAGCTTGAACGCCGGCCAGTCCGGGCAGGTAGACCAGCGCCTTGCCGGAATTAACCATCATCTTACCAAAGCGTTCCGTGGCCGGGGAGACGACCATGCAGGTATCGCAATAGACCCGCGCCCCACTCTCCTCAATGGTCGCCACCAGATGAGGATGCGCATCTGCGATTTTGCGGGCGGTACAGACCCACAGCTCCTTTTGCACCTTTTTTCCATGCAGCAGGCTGGCGATGGTCTTTAGCTCCTCAGCCGAGCAGTGGGGGCAGCCCAGAGCCACCACATCCGCGCCGCCCACGGGATATTGGGCATAGACCTCCTCGATCTCCTTTCTGCTGATACAGATCGTCTCCTCCGGCTGCCAGGGGCCGGGCGGCGCAGGCGTGACATCCTCAACGTAGTAAAGGGCGATGGAACCGCTGGCGGCCATGGCCGCGCCCAGGGCCTTGAGCTCGTCCAGAGAGGGCCGCAGGCCCCGGAGCCGGAAAAAGGGCACGCCGTCCTTGACGATTCTGCCCACCAAAAATCCCAGTGCCCCGTAGTCCGATCCCCGCAGATCTGCCAGAACCTCCACCAGGTGGGTAGGCCTTCGATTTTCGTCCAGATGGTAGCCGTAAAGAGCCGTCTTTCCCACCAGTGCCGCCGCCAGAGCAGACGGCCCTCCCTCGCGGTTGGTGCGAGCCCCGATCACTGAATTGGCGTAGGAGACGGCGGAGGACTCACTCCAGGCCAGGTGATCGTCCCGACTGGCGAGGTCATAGATCTGGTAAGGAGTGCAGGTGCAGTCGATGGTCACGCCCAGTTTTCGATAGGCTTCGATGGTCTCCTGCTGCTTCTTGGCGAATTCTTCCTCAATGCCCATCTCCTTCCAGCGGCACAGGTCCATGCCCGCCGGGTTGAGGATGCTGGGCACCACCACGCTGCCCTGTAGATCGGAGATCCACTCCAGGCCCGCTTCGCCGATGTTCTTGTAGGATACGCCCGCGATCTGCACCGACCTTACCGGCACGAGCTTCTCTGCGCCGTAAATGTCGCCTAACGCTACAAGGATCTCCATCATGCGGCGCAGGGTTTCGCCTTGCTCGCCCTGATAAATGCCTTCTTCCTCACGGGACAGGTACATGGCTATTGGCTCTGGGTTCTTCGCAATAAACTCTTTTCCTGCAACTACGTTCCAGATTTTCGTTCAAGAGATTATCACCAAATGGCTGCAGCCCTGATCAGCCCGGACGGCGGCCAAGCACACGCGCCTCGCGGGCAGAGGATGGACGAAGGTGCCTGGCCTGGGGTCAAGAACGGGGCAGTGCGATGAAAGCGCCCTGCGGGTTTTGCGGCTTCTTATCCCAACGCTCCCTCTGGATTACTGGTGGCATCGATCCTCCGCCGCCTGGTGTGATGACCACTCATGAGTATGTATAACCTGCAAAGGTTTCATCTTTTTCCATCCTTTTCCAGACAAGATCTAAATCACTTTTGTCTATCGAACCCTATCATGTTAATCCCCTGCCTAATGAGAGTTATTCGTTAGGCACAACAGGTTGTTGTCTCGCATGATTCTCAATACTCGTTTGTGGTTAAACACATATCCATGATTTCTTAACTCTGTCGTGACCCTACGATACCCATATTTTGGGAATTTCAGAACTATCTCTTGAATTTGTTCCTTGAGATCGATATCCAGACCAATCGCAGATGATACGGATGCCGGTCGTTTTTTCCATTTATAGTAACCACTCCGACTTGCTCTATGAAGATGGCAGGCTTTGCGTATCGAAAGCTGAGGATCTTTAAATAAAGCATCCTGTATTCTCATAAAGACCTGCACCGTATCCTTTTTGCATTTTCCACCCAAAGGGTCATTATCCGGATAGAGCTGTCCCAAGATCCTTTCTTGTTCGGAGATTCTCGCATCCTCTTTGTACTTCTTCCCATTTCCACGGAATGCTTTTTCAGGATTTTCTGCCAATTCATCTCTCCATCGAGATGGAAGACTCGAATGAATCCCCTGCTCGCGGGCAATCTGAACAGGAGGCTTGCCGCCCTCAAGTTCAGCTACTACTGATAACTTGAATTCTCGGTCGTAGCACCGCCTCGTCTTCTTCATGTACATCCTACCAATCATTGATGTTGCTTAAATCATTGTCTACTCTGATGGGTTCACCCCATTGCCCAATGATGGCGATTTAGTACCGGTAATAACATCTATGCTTCATGAGGCATTGCGTGTAACATGCTGGCCCAGGACTGAAGCTCGGGCAAATATTCCAACATATACATCCAATTCAGAACGATTCCTTGGTGATAATCAAAAAGTGATGTGGCATCTCCGAAGGGGAAACGCCATAGAAGGCTCACTAATCCCTAATTGAATCTATTGGAGAGATCCTGGATCTCCTCCCGTCCCTCTAATAAGGATACGCTTTCGGTCTTATTGCCCCCGAAGTTCAGCATATTAAGATCCACCTTTCGCAAGTCTAAGTTGTCGTAGGTCCTGTAGTAGAGCACTTTGTTGGTAATATCTTTGACTGTAACCCATTGAGTATAATCGCTTACCTCCTTGCCATTATCCTCTGTTCGGACCACCCCCTTGGTTATATCGAAGGCGTTGAGGATATGAAACGCCATGTTAACTCCCTCCGCGGCATCCTTAGGGGGATAAGCGGTCTGAGTCAGGGCTACACAGCGAACGAACCTGGAAGGCGAGGTGTAGTCGCCAGGAAGCCCAAGCATGCCTGTCCCCTGACTAGTGCCGGTGATCTCTATGCCGGAAATGTTTACAGGTAGGACATTCTGGGCCCGTAGTTCCACGTAATTCTTGAGGTTAGTTAAATGCCATGGGAAGGGTGGCGAATTAGTCATCACTCCCAAGGAATTATCGTATATGTTGGCCTGGCCATTCACGTATTCCAGCACCAAACATCCTCCTTTGGCATCGTAGAATATGTAATGCTGAGGCGTTGTTGTCCCTACGGCGAGTGAAATGGCATTCCAGACCAACACTTTGCCGATGGCATCCCTAAACTCCTCTACCGTAGCAAAGCTGCCAAGAGCCCAAGTAGTTAGTTCCCAGGGAGCCATAGACCGGCTGGCATTCTCTGGACCAACCTCCTGGTACTCGGCAAATCCCGGAAACCAAAGGGAGCTAACTGCCAGACCAGCCTCGTTCATGCCGTCGGTGAACTGAGGTTGATCGTAGCAGCTTGCGCCTAAAATGCCGTACTTGGTCTTCCAAGAGAAGCCTGGTTTGCCGTTCGGGGCGGTGCCTGTGTACTGGAATCCTCTCGGTACCAAGGTAATATTATCGCCAAAATTCGATACAAATTCCATGCTTCTGCCAAGGATGATGGTTCCATCGCTGGCATTTATTCGGAAAGCTGTGCACGCCTGATCCTGTGAAGAATCAAGCGAGTGTTTTGATGCCCCATAGGGCTGACTGAAGGCCAAGGAGAGGCAGAAGATCAGCGTCATTAACAACGTCAGGAAATATGCTTTCTTCATGAGAAACATCACCTATTTATTTAAGCTGACACCATGAATATAAAGTCTTTGTAGGCACTTTGCCGAGATAGAATTAAACGTGCTTACGGGCCAGTGCTTGAACAGAATAATCGACGATATCAACTCTGTTTGGAATGAAGTTGCAGCGTGGCAGAAATTCAAGGACAACAAAAAAGCAAAGGTAAATTGGCAATTCACAACCAGAGGATGCCAGGATAAAACGATCTCGCCTTTGCCTTTGCCTTTACCAGACATTACAGAATTGACGAGACACTAGGTCGATCTGCATGAATTGCATAGGGGGCTAAACACGCACAAAAAATTTAAATAATTTGAGCACTTTGTATAACAATGTTGTCGGTTCGGACTGGAAGTAACTATGATTAAGCCAAAAAATATATTTGCAGTACTGGGTTTGTTTGCTCTTTTGCTGTCTCCTCTCTCCTTCTGTACTATGACATCCGAGATTGGTGGACTGAATAACTCGATTCAAAATATCGATAACATTCAAAAGACCACAGGAGATCCTGAAAAAGCGGCATGCTACGAGGGCTTGCCTGTAGTCGTGACAAACACTACTTACGGGCAGGTGGCTGGGTTGGAGAGTGACGACGGACTCAACGTTTTTCTAGGAGTACCTTACGCCACTCCCCCTGTGGGGGATCTGCGTTTTAGGCCACCCCAGGAACCAGCGTCCTGGAAAGGCATTCTGCCCGCGTTCAGCTTTGGGTCGGTGTGTCCTCAAACCCAGGTGGGCTCTGAGGCTGCTTCCTATTATCCTCAAAGCGAAGATTGCCTGAGTCTAAACATCTGGACGCCAGGGATCGATGACAAACATAGGCCGGTTGTGGTTTTCATCCATGGTGGAGCATTCATAGAAGGTGCCTCAGCCAATCCTATGTACAACGGTTCATCTCTTGCCAGCAATGGCGATATCGTAGTGGTGACCATCAACTATAGGTTGGGCGCTCTGGGCTTCTTGTACTTGGAACCACTTGGCGAGGAGTATGCCAAAAGCGGAAACCTTGGTATACTCGACCAAATCCATGCCTTGCAGTGGGTCCAGAAGAACATTGAGATGTTTGGTGGCGATCCCGAAAACGTTACCCTCATGGGCCAGTCAGCGGGTAGTATCAGCGTCACCACCTTGATGTCCGTTCCACAGGCCAAAGGCCTTTTCCGAAGAGCTATCGCCGAGAGCGGTGCGCCTAATCTATGTCTTTCCAGGGAGAATGCGGCCAATATTACTCGAAAATTCATGAAGCTGGCCAATGTCACGGACGTGGCGGGCTTAAGGAGACTAACCGCTTTTCAGCTCATCGACGTCCAAGGGACGCTCTTAAAAGATGCGGGATTATCAGCATCGAACACCTTCGCCCCGGTGATCGATGGGCAGGTGCTACTGGAGGATCCATTCCTGGCCTTAAATAATGGATCTGCTGCGGGGATACCCTTGCTGCTGGGCACCAATCGAAACGAATTCCGGCTCTGGCTATTACTCAGCCCTATTTTGGCTGATGTGCCTCCAATAGCTCTGTTGGACATCATTCCCAATGTCAATGGTCTCTTCGGCAATCGGATGGCTCTGGCAAGGATCATCGCTCGTTACCGCCTGAGCCAGCCATTGGCCAAGCCTAACGATCTTACTATGGACATTTTGACAGATACAGAATTTTGGATCCCTCAGGTCAGGATGGCAGAGGTCCAGAGCAAACAAGCTCCTACCTGGATGTATCGTTTTGACTGGCCCTCTCCTTTTGAAAACGGAAAGCTGGGAGCATGTCACGCCCTCGAGCTCCCCTTCATCTTCCACAACTTCAATTCTCCTGCGACATACCAGCGAGTCGGCCCCATTCCGCCGATGACGCTGGCCAATAAAATACAAAGCACTTGGATCGCCTTTATACGCACTGGAGATCCCAATACGACAGATCTGCCACTCTGGCCAGAATATAATACCAGCCAACGAGCCACTATGATCCTCAACCTCAACAGCGTTCTGCAAGACGACCCGGCGCGGGAGGTGCGATTGTTTTACAAAGGCACTCCTATGTATCCCTCGAACAACGAGTCGCCAAATGCTCCTAGCAAGCCTTCTGGATCCGCAAAAGGCTACGCAGGAACGACCTACAGCTACACCACATCAGCAATCGATCCTGATAAAGATCAAGTTAAGTATACATTTGATTGGGGTGATGGAACAAAAACGGATACCAACCTGGTGAATTCAGGTACAAAAGCGAGTGCAACGCATGCTTGGAGCACAGCAGGAACTTATCAGGTCAAAGCCATGGCCACGGACAGCAAGGGAGCTGTATCGGTATATTCAGGCGATCTATCCGTTACATTAAGTCCAAATAGCGTTCCTGGCACGCCGTCTGTCCCGACCGGCACAGTTACGGGAAAGATCAAAAAATCCTACCGCTATACAACATCTGCAACTGATCCAGATGGAGATAAGTTGAAGTACACATTCAACTGGAGCGACGGGAAAACCTCCGTGACGAGTTTAGTCAAATCAGGCACAAGCGCAAGCTCATCTCATGTGTGGAGTAAGGCAGGGACGTATCAGGTTAAAGTCATGGCCACAGATAGTAAAGGCGCACCCTCTATATCATGGTCGAGTCCGCTGGCTGTAACGATAACCTAAGGTCGGTCATGGAGCAGGCTAATCCCTGCTCCATGAAGTACATACAACCTGTAATCCATTCCCTCTTTTTCCGATACCCCTTTAAATCGCAGAAGATTATTATAAGGATACGTTTCAGTTTCACGCGAAGGCGCGAAGTCAAAACATTGGTCAATTTCATCCTCGCTGTACTACCGGAGTTTATAAGAAGTTGACCCACTTAAGTCTCTGCATCCTGCTTTTTTGTAGGGTCTAACCAAAAATTAATTATAGTTTTTACAATTTCTTATTAAATTTTTTTGCAAAAATGACCTTATAACTACTTATTTTCTA
>JANYKI010000050.1 GCA_025361645.1 Methanothrix sp. | reverse complement strand
TCCCAAAGAGACCGACGTCGAAGAATATCTTGAGAAAATCAAAGACGATCTGTTGGCGAAAGTACAAGGTGGAAAGATGGCTATGCGATCCCCTATCAACACCGCCGCTCGATTGGATGCACTGGACAGCGAGGCTAAGTCAATGAAATCGGTGGATCTAAACACTCAGCCAGAAGCCGACCAAGGCGAGACCCCCGTGCCATCCGATCTGAAAATATCGAACTTAGACACTTCATGGTGATTTTGTGGCAACGATACTTTTTCCCCGCAAAGGCGACCGCCTGCGTGCCAGTTCGGTCTTCTTCCAGGCCGTTCGTGTAGCCGCTTCAGGCATTGGCGTCATGTCTGGCATGGTCCCATCAAGGGCATCAGCCAGTTCAGTGGCTATTTCATCCGGGACCTACCGAAACAAAAATACACCAGGAAGCTATGGGGGCGGCTCTTTAACGAGCATCCCGGCTGCATCATCTGGGATGCTTCGGTTTGATCTGATAGTGTTCGATGTCTCAGATTCGACCTTGAAGCGTGTCGCCGGGTCTGAAGCCTCTCCTCCAGTTATATCTGATTTCCTGGAGACAACGGCACCCCAGCCCCCGGAGCTCGCCAGTGCCTCGCAGATCCTGCTCGGAATCGTAAGGGTCAGCTCATCGGGAATCGAGGCCATAACCTACGGCCACTATGCCACAGATAGCGTCGCCAACATGGTTATCGAGCTGCCTTCACCCTTACCCTTATCGACGGCAGTACAGTTCAATGCAGCGTCCAGGATCCTGGCCCGCAAGACAGCCGGCTCCGGGGCAGGCGAAGAATGTACCCTCTCCGAGATCCTGGATTTCATTGGCTCGGCTGCTAGGGGTGACATCCTTTACCGTGGCGCAAGTGGCTGGGCCCGGCTGGCCAAAGGTGCAGCCGGTTACTTGCTCACTCAAGGGGCCGATGATCCTGCCTGGGCCTCCGATCCCATCGTAGCGGCCCTTACCACACGAGGCGATCTGCTCTATCGTGGAGCCTCGGCGCCAGCCAGGCTGGCAAAAGGAGTGGCGGGCCAGGTTCTTGTCCAGGGGGCCGATGATCCTGTCTGGACTACTCGGACATTCAAGGTTGCCTATGCATTTGGTGACGGCTCAGAAGTCCTTGAGGCAGATCAGGAATATGGTGTAAGCCTGCCGGTTGCCTGCAAAGTGATCTCCGTCACAATCCGGGAGATCACCCGGACCACGGGCACAGTAACTTGCAGCCTGTACCGCCATACTCTGGCAGATGCCAGAGGCTCCCTAATCGATGCGTTCACAATGTCCAGTGCCAACTATTTCTCGGAGGGCAGCCTTAATCTGGCCTACTCAAAAGATCAGTGGGCAACCATAGTGATTTCTGGAATAACTGCCGCCAAAAAAATCGTCTGCATGGTAGAATTCGAGGCGACCTGAACATGATAATCACCGGATCGGTAGATTACCAAATTTCCTCGGGTGGCAATGACTGTGAAATCGCATTATGCACGCCTCCGCCTGATGTATTCAGTGCAGGCGGACAAGGTTACTGGGTGGGACGTTATTCTTCTGGCGGCACAGTAGCACTGGAAAACGCTTCTCTTCGCTGGCCGAGTGTAACCATCCCAGCAGGAGCTACTATCACAAATGCGTATATTTCACTATATAACGGCAATTACGCAGGGATAGGTGGCACTTGTAAAATTTATTTCAATGATGTTCTAGCGCCAGTTGCACCGACAGACGTAAGCTCATTCAATGCAAAAGTTCGCACCACTGCATATGTCTCTTGGCAAATGGGAATCGCCGCCGGTTGGAGCAATTCGCCGAACATAGCATCAATAATTCAGGAGTTGGTGGATTCTTATGATTACCACACAGGCTCTGCAATGCAGGCATTGCTCATAGCAACAAGCACCGGATTTAATGATTCTAATTTCGCCGGGTATGAATATAGCCCATCTCTATCGGCCAAATTGCATATAGAGTATTCGATATCGGTGTCAACAAAGATCTATGTTTTCTGGAAGTCAGCGAACGATC
>JANYKI010000109.1 GCA_025361645.1 Methanothrix sp. | reverse complement strand
GAGAAGCTCTTTCTCGGCCAAAAGCTCGCGGGCCTTCAAAGAAGCAGATTGCTTATAATCGATCTCATCCTTCATGAACTTGGGATGAGAAAAACCGGACCAATCGTGGTAATCATTTTTTATTAAAACTATGATCTTCTCAATCTTTTCCTTACTAATAATCATATTCTATCCCCTCCAGACTGCTCGCCAGAAAGTGATTATTGCAACTGCTTTATCTTAGCTTCGAAAGAAATGAAATTGCTTTGAAAACAAGAAGGTGCCGGGAGCGGGATTCGAGCCCGCGACTTCGAGATACCTCAGGAAGCGCGCGTTAATCGTATTACCCTATGAGTCTCGCGCCCTAACCAACTAGGCCACCCCGGCACGGCATAGTCCCTCGATTGAATTGTTAAATAAGGTTTGTGCTTCCCAAGGCCGCGTGCGCGCCCTGGGCCCGCGGGCGGGCTCAGGGAAAGAGCCTTCTTTTAGTAACTGCATAGATTTGCAGGACCATCATGCCCTCCGACATCACATGCTCAGTAAGCGATACGCTTTGTGGAAAGACGATCGTAGTAGGAGTAACCGGCAGCATCGCCGCTGTGCGGGTCGTGGACCTCATTCGCGATCTGATCCGGCGCGGCGCAGAGGTGCACGCGGTAGCCAGCGCTGCCTCGCAGCAGATCCTGCACCCTTACGCCCTGGAATATGCAACAACCCATCCGGTGATCACGGAAATAACCGGCCGGGTGGAGCATGTGCAGTTTTGTGGCGTGGGAGGCCTTGCAGACCTGCTGCTCATCGCCCCTGCCACGGCCAACACCATCGGCAAGATGGCCTGCGGCATCGACGACACGCCCGTAACCACCTTTGCCACCACAGCCCTGGGGAGCGGCAAACCTGTCGCGGTGGTTCCTGCCATGCATGAAGCCATGTACCGCCATCCTGCCGTGCTGCATAATCTCGACGCGCTGCGAGCCATGGGCGTGACGCTGATCGATCCGCGCCTGGAGGAGGGCAAGGCCAAGATCGCCGACAACCTGGCGGTTGTGAGGGAGGTAGAGCGGCTGCTGGGACCGGCGGACCTGGCCTGCAAGAAAATTATCATCACCAGCGGATCCAACGCTGAGGTCATCGATCCCATTCGCATCCTCACCAACCGTGCCTCTGGCAAGACCGGCATAGCCCTGGCCCTGGAGGCGCGCCGGCGCGGGGCGGAGGTGACTTTAGTGCACCGCTTTATTCAGGACATCCCGGTGCGCCAGGTCTACGCTGAGAGCGCCAGAGAGATGCTGGACGCAGTGCTGGCGGAAGTGGCGAAGGGCTGCGACGTATTGATCAGCGCCGCGGCTGTGGCCGACTACACGCTGGATCCGCAGGCGGAGAAGATCAAGTCCGGCCAGGAGCTGGTGTTGCGACTTAAGCCCACCCAAAAGATCATCAAGACGGTGCGTGAGGCCTACCCCCATCTGAAGATTGTGGGCTTCAAGGCCGAGACCGGAGTGACAGATGAGGAGCTTGTTCTTCGGGCAAAGAAGTCCATGCAGGGTGCAAGGCTGGACCTGGTGGTGGCCAACGACGTTGCTCGGGGCGGCATGGGCACGGATGACAATCGGGTCCTCATAATAGACCGCCTGGTCCAGCGCAAAGTAGCGGAGGGTAAAAAGAGCCTGATTGCAAAAATGATCATGGATGCCCTGGTGGAGATCCTATGAACGGCATCACGAAAACTGCTCAGGCCTTTGTGCCCTCTCACATCACCGGCTTTTTTGCCGCCCACCGGAAAGATGAGCCGCAGCTCTCCGGTTCCATCGGTTGCGGCCTGTGCCTTTCTCTGGGTGCTACTACTACCATAGAATCTGCTCCGCATATTCAAGATACGGAAATTTATCTCAATGGTGCACTTTCCGAGGCTCCCGTTTCCAGATTTGTGGTGGAGAAGCTGGCCAAAGAGCCGGTGCGGGTGAAGACGGAGCTCTCCATGCCCTTGGGGGCGGGCTTTGGAGCCAGCGGGGCGGGTGCATTGGGCTGTGCCTACGCCCTCAACTCCTATTTCGATCTAGGCCTGACGGCGAACGGGGCCGCGGCCGTAGCCCACGAGGCCGAGGTGACTTTTCGCACCGGCCTGGGAGACGTCATCGCCCAGAATGCAGGCGGCCTGGTGGTGCGCCTGCAACCGGGCGCGCCGGGCACCGGTCGCATCGATCGCATACCCGTTCCCCCATTGCCCATCAACTACGTGGTGCATGGCCCCCTCTCCACCAGCCAGATTCTCTCCGACGAGTTGGTGATGACTGCGGTCAACGCGGCAGGCGAAGCGGCCCTAAAAGAACTCCTAAAGAGGCCCACATTCACAAATTTCCTGCAGCTCTCCCGCCGCTTCACAGTGCAGTCAGACCTGGCCCGTGACTGGGCTCTAGAGGCCATCGAGGCGGTGGAGGCGGCAGGGGGCATCGCCAGTATGATCATGCTGGGCGATGCCGTCTTTGCCTTTGGTGGAGCCGGGGCTGAGGCCCTGAAGAGCTTTGGCGAGGTTCATACTACTACGATTTCGCAACGAGGTGCCAATCTTGACAGATATTCCAAAGTCCCATCCCCGATATGCGTCTTTAGTGGCACGCGAGCGAGTGACCAACGGAGTGAAGAAAGGCTACACCAGTAGCCAGGGTCTCATTGCCCAGGGCAGGGGCGAGTGTTTCGACTATCTCTTGGGCGAGAGGACACTGCCCTGCGCAGAAGCGGCCACGATCGCGGCTGCGGCCCTGTTGCTCCTGGCGGAGCGTCCTGCGCTTAGCGTCAACGGCAACGTGGCCGCGCTGGCAGCAGAAGATATGGTGGCCCTGGCCAACACGCTCCAAATTCCGCTGGAGGTCAACCTCTTCCACCGCTCCGAGGATAGGGTGAAGAAGATCGCCGACCTTCTCCGGGAGAAGGGCGCCAAAAACGTGCTGGGTGAGAATCCCGATGCCTCCGTTCCCGGCCTGGAGCACGCCCGGGCGCTGGCCACAAGGGGCGGAATCTACGACGCCGACGTGGTTCTCATTCCACTGGAGGACGGCGACCGCTGCGAGGCACTGAGGGCTATGGGAAAGAAGGTGATTGCCATCGATCTCAATCCCCTCTCCCGAACGGCACGAAAGGCCACGGTGAGCATCGTGGACAACATCCTGAGAGCGGTGCCGAATCTGACAGAACAAGTTAAGCGGCTCTCGGATGAGTCGCGCACGGATCTGGAGAGGATGGTACAGGAATATAACAACGAAAAAGTGCTGCGTCAGGCGGTGCAGGAGATACAGGATCACCTGGAGGGGCAGTTTCGAGAGGATACGAACTAGCTTGCTCGGGTCCGGGTTGCATTCTGCACGCTCTGGTCTTGGAGCTTGGCTTCCTGCAAGAGGTTGGACTCATGGTGATTTAATATAAAGTTCAATGCCTTTGCTCCGGCCAGGCGGCTTTGTTGCAGAGCCCGGCCGGATTTTTCGGCTCAGGCCTTCTTGCGATCCCGGATGAACATGCCGGTGCTTGTCTCATCCAGCAGCTTCTCGGACGGTTTTTTGGTCATCAAGCTAACCACAATCATGGCCGCCAGCGATATCGCAAATCCGTATATGCTGGGATGCATGGGCATGGGTGCGATGAATTTGGCGTAATAGCTGAAGGCAAATACCCCCACCAGCCCCAAAATCATGGAGGCGAGAGCCCCCTCGCGCGTGGCCCGGCGCCAGTACAGCCCGGCAAATAGAGGCGTTACAAAGCAGGCCAGCATCACGCCAATGGCCATCCAGATCAGCCAGGCCAAAAGCTCGGGCGGATTGGACCAGGCCAGATAGAGCGTAATGACCGTGGAAAGACCAATGGCCACCCGGCTGAGCAGGGTGATCGACTTCTCAGACGCATCCTTATTGACGAACTGCTTGTAGACATCCCAGCTCACGTAGCTGCCGATGGTCAGCATGAGCCGGTCCGTGGTGGACATGACTGCGGATAATACTATTATGGCCACCAAAGGCGCGAAGAAGGTCGGAAAGACATGCTCCGCTGCCACAATAAAGCTGTAGTCGGAAGGATTGGCGACCCCCGCCGGCAGGGAAATCATTTTTTCGCTAACCATGGACCTTGCCGCAAAACCGGTGATCTTGCACAGGTACATGATCACGGCATAGATGACGAAAGCTGCCAATGGAGCCCACTTGAAATACTTGACGTCTCTTGCCGCCAGGACGTTGTTCACGACGTGCGGTGCTGCTGCCAGCCCCAAGGTGAGCAGGAAGAAGAACGACACCAGGTACTCGGGCGTCAGGAAGGCGTACTTGGCATAGGGCGGATGCACTTGCGGATACCAGAGATTGGTCATGTTCACATCTATGCCCGCCAGGACAAGGTTGATGTGCTCCAGTCCCCCTGCCGCGGAAATAACTACCGGCCCCACCAGCAAGACTCCAGCCAGTATCATTATTCCCTGCACCAGGGAGGCCATGCCTATGGCGTAAAGGCCTCCCAGAATGGTATAGGCCATGACTATGCCGGCACCAATCACTAGAGACCACTCATAGGGGATCTTGAAGAGCCATGACAGGACCATGCTGATGGAGACGTACTGCCCCACCAGGTAGATAATGGAGATGAGAATGCCGATTATGGCAGAAGTGCCGCGAATGCCTCTCGGGCTGTAGAAGCGGTGAGCGAAGTAGTCTTGCACCGTCACGTAGCCCGTTCTGGAGGCGACGGTGTGCAGCTTGGTTCCGAAGAACAGTATGCAGACCGCAGCCGAGAGCGGCACGAAGATCTGCTCCCAGATGCTGGGCCAGCCGGTAGCATAACCGAGACCGGCAACGCCGAGGATGGTCATGCCGCTGCAGATGCTGGCCACAATTAGTAGAGTAAAGGTCCAAAAGCCCAGATTTCTTCCTGCGACCAGGAAATCCTCTGAGTTCTTGATCTTCTTTGAGGCGATAGCTCCGATGGCCACCAGGCCAACGAAATATAGTACTATTATGATGGTTCCAATAAAGTCCAAGCCCATCACCACCGCAGAGCCCAGAGCAAAAGCAATAGTGAGATGGCTACAGGCACAATTATGACTCCAACAAAGGTATCAGTAGGTAAACCAATGATCAAATAGAATCCCTCCATGATTGTTACGTGATAGCATGTTGCAAATTCGCATTTTATAAAGCTATTTGATCTCAAGTGAGAAACTTTTATAGTGGGCATGCCTCTCAGGAAAGGGATGAGCGAGCGACTTTCCCCCCAAGGCAGCGATTTAAAAATACTGTGCGATAATGCGGCAAAAGCAGTGACCGATGCCATAGAAGATATGACTGGCACAACTGTCGGCGGGCAAAATGTGAAGATGGGCGCGGACGGCACCCCCACCAAGCAAATCGACCGGGCCGCAGAGAATGCCGTTCTCGATACACTGCGCTCCTCGGGCCTGGGCTTTAAGGTGCTCAGCGAGGAGATCGGCGAGGTCTTGATCGGCGAGAAGCCCGACTATTTCCTGCACCTCGATCCCCTGGACGGCACCTTCAACGCCATAGCCGGCATCCCCTTCTACTCCGTCTCCATTTATCTGAGCAAGGGCGATTTTCATTTCGGATATATCTCAGATCTGGCCCGAGGCGGAAGCTATTATGCTGAAACCGGGCGGGGCGCCTACTCTCAGCCGGGCGGCCGCTTGCAAGTATCACCCCATGCCGACCTCTCTCACTTCAGCATCTCCGCTTACACCCTGCGCCCCCATACCGGCAGGATGGCGGCCATTGGCGACACTGTGCGCCGCATTCGCACCCTGGGAAGCACCGCCCTGGAGATGGCCCTGGTCGCCTCGGGAAGACTGGATGCCTTCGTGGATCTGCGGGGCATGATGCGCGTGGTGGATGTGGCGGCAGGAAAGATCATCCTGGAAGAGGCGGGCGGAATGGTGACCGACTCTTTGGGAGGCGCGCTTCATCTGGACGGCAATATGTGGCAGAGGAAGGATCTAATCGGCTCGAACGGGCTATTGCACGCTGACCTGCTGAGACTCATAGGGGGCGGTCCCCATTAAGATCGGCTTTGTCTCCCGGCAGCAGCCCGAATCCATTCGGCTGGCGCAGATGCTCATCTACCAGATCGAGAGCGAAGGGAAGGGCGTCACGATATTCGTGGATGAGGACCTTGCTCTAAAAATCGGCAGAGAGGGCACACCCGTAGCGGAGATGGAGCAGCAGAAGGTGGACTTCATAGTCTCCGTGGGAGGAGACGGAACGATTCTACGCACCATTCACAAGATGGCAGATCCTGCGCCCATTTTGGGCATAAACATGGGTACCTTGGGCTTTCTGGTGGACGTGGAGCCCAAGGATGCCGTGGAGACGCTCTTGCGCCTGCTGGCGGGCTTTGATGTGGATGTACGCACCAGGCTGAAATTGCTCCTTAATGGGGTATGCCTGCCCCGCGCCACCAATGAGATCGCCTTTCTCACCGCCAGTCCCGCCAAGATGATCGAGTTTGAGATCATTGTGGACGGCGCACTCATGGAGGACTTTCGGGCGGACGGGGTGATCATCGCCACCTCCACCGGCTCCACAGCCTATGCCATGTCGGCGGGCGGGCCCATCGTCGATCCGCGGGTGGATGCCATTGTGCTCGTTCCCATGGCCCCCTTCAAGCTCTCATCGCGACCCTGGGTGATTCCGGGAGACAGCGTCATAGAGGTTCGCCTCAAGCTGCCGGACAAGGAGGCACTGGTGGTGGTGGACGGCCAGACCTCGATGGTCATCTCCTCCAAGGATACGGTGGTCATAAGCAAGGCCAAAACCCCGGCGCGGTTTGTGAAAGTGGGGAGAGAGGGGTTTTACGCCAAGGTGAAGAGCAAGCTGACGTGAGGCGGGTCGCGAGACGACTGATCTGGGTCCTTTCAGTTACTCACCCGCGTTCTCTTATCGAGGAAACAACCAAATAACCCAACGAACACATAATGGGTACGAATATGAAACTGGAAATCAAGATTATCGGTCCTAAAGTGCATGACGTAGGCTACAGATACTTCCTGTTGGGCATCGCCATGTCCAATAGAATCAGAATGTTCGAGGCACATAATACAAAAAGCAGCGAAGGCGAAGAAGTCGTAGTCTTTGCAGATGGTGACGAAGCGGCAATCAAAGCATTTTGTAACCAGGTAGAGACCGAGCGCCCTGCTCGCTCGAAAGTGTCAAATATCGTCTTTGATGACTTCGAGGGAGAAGTCATGAAAATTG
>JANYKI010000024.1 GCA_025361645.1 Methanothrix sp. | reverse complement strand
GGCAATTGAGCCGGAGAGATCGGCAATGCCAACGGGACCGACGCTGCAAACATATAATGGCAATCAGACCCCAGCCAAGGAGCCCCCCGCCCAGAAAACTCCTGCTTCTGGTGCAGTGGCGGCAATTCTTGCCATGCTGCTTATCTTCTGGAAGATGGAGAGCTAGATGGGAACGGTCTTTTTTGGCTCTTCGCTATTCCGTGTGGGTAAGGCTTTAATTATATTTTTCTTGCACCCTTTGCAGATTGGCACAAAATACTGTTTCACGCGAAGCCGCGAAGTTCAGATGATAATTTATTAGCCTTCGCGTCTTCGCGGCTTCGCGTGAGAAATCGGTTAGTACCACGGCACTAATCCTATCGGCAGCAAACACAGCAAAAGCACGGATGAAATGATACAATAGCGCTCCTCAGTTAGCCCACAGAGAATAGCGAGGAGCCTCTTTTTTTTCAATTATCCCCAAAATCTCTTCGTCCTGGCATACTCCCTCTCCGCCTTCAGAATATCCCTGTAAAACTCCAGCTCATCACTCTGCATCTTCCCCACCACCCGCGCCGCCGTCTCCGGGCCCAGCCCCCGGCTCGCTAACGCGATAGCGGCGGTCTTGCCGTAGCTCAAGACCAAATTGGCATTGCGAAAGACCCGCTTTGTCCTGCGCTTGTCCTCGGCGGTCTTCTTCTTCTCCGGCTTCTTGACGATCTTGATTTCCTCCTCTTCCCAGGGCTTCAAGGCTGCTATCATGCGTGATCCGCATAAGGGACATTCGGGCTGCTCTGGCACTCGCTCGACCTGGCGCATGCTTTTCCATTTCTTGCAGTTCACGCAAAACAAGAGGACCCGGTCGTTCATGATGCGATTCTTTAAGAGATCAATGACCGCGGCGTCGGCGTGCTCAGGCGAGGTGACATCCCGGCCCCCGCCCCGGCCGCTTGCACCTATGGGCGAAAGCCCGCTGGTGACGATCTCGATTGAGCCGTCCCGAATTCTCTCCAGGACCCACTTGGCCCGCTCGATGTCCAGCCGGTCATGATAGATCTCCCGCAGTGCCTCCCGGTGCATGGGCGTGCCCTCGAAGACGGCCAGGAGCTTGGCCATGCTTACCCTCTGATAGTCCACATCCCGGGAGAAGGCCCCGAATTTGCGGGCCACGTGCACCATCTTCCAGCGCAAAAGCGTGGTGTTCTTGAGTGTCATCTCCAGGATGGGCTCCACGTAGGTCGGATCCAGCTCCAAGAGCAGCTTTTTGATCTCCTCGGCCAACAGAGCTTTGGGCAATGTCAGCTCGATTCGGTAGGGATCAATCTGCAGGGCCACACTGCTGCCGAATCGGGCGGAGAGAATGGCGGTGATGACCCGGCCCAATGTGTCATTGGTCTTGTGGCCGAAGCAGGCGTTGATGATGGCCCCCTCTCCTCCGCTCTCCACCACGATGTGAGATTCATCGGGAACGGGCAGATTTTTCTCGATCTGCTTTTTAATGAGATCGACCAGCTCCTCTGCTGCTTCCCTGTCCACCGGATACTTTCCCTGCAACATGGACACGGCCAGCTCGCTTGCGTTGCTGCCTTCGCCTCCACTTTCACTACCTTCTCTACCTTGGCTACCTTCGCTTTCCAGCACCTGCCGGATCTCCCGGCGCATGCGTCCCACCTCCTGGGCCACAGCGAAGGGAACGGGAATCTCCTCTCCCGTCCAGCTGGGAATCTCACCGCTTCGGTGGATGGGCACCACCTTGATCTCATTATCTCCAATCTCGGTGATCTCCCAGATTTCGCCCTTGGTGACGAACGTGGCTCCTTGCTCGGCGAAGCTGATGACAAAGGCCTCGTCCAGAGTTCCCACGGAGCGGCGGCCTACAATATCGTAGACATTGTACCTCTTCTCATCCGGGATCATGGAGAGGTTCTCGATGTAGTACTCCCGCGCTTTGCGGGTCCTTTGCAGAACGTCGCCGTCCAGCCACACCAGCCTGTGCTCCTCCATTTGAGTGATGACGCCGTCCATCTCCTCTCTGGAGAGCAGCCGGAAGGGATAGGCTCTGGTGATGATTCTGTGTGCCTTTTCCCGGTCGATCTCCCCGAAATCCATCTCCAGCCCCACAATCTGGTTAGCGAGCACATCGGTCGGCTTCTCATGAATCAGGATGGCTTCCAGCTCGCCGGCAGCGGCTGCCCTGGCAATGGCACAGCCCTCGGCCACGTCATCGGCACAGGTGGCGATGATGGTCCCGGAAGAGATGAGGCCGATCTTGTGCCCGGCTCTGCCGACGCGCTGCAAAAGGCGCGAGACCTCACGTGGCGAGCTGTACTGAATGACGTGGTCCACATCGCCGATATCAATTCCAAGCTCCATGGAGGAGGTGCAGATCAAGCCGCGCAAATTGCCGGCCTTGAAGGCCTCCTCTGCTTCCACTCGCGCCTCCACCGAGAGGCTGCCGTGGTGCACGCCAATAGGCTCGCATAGCTGGCGAAACCGAGAGCCTAAGACCTCCGCCGCCTGCCGGGTGTTGACGAAGATGAGGCACTTTTTGTTGTGCACCGTCTCCCGGATGAAGCGAATCTGCGCCGCCAGACGGGGATCGCACTCCAGGGTGCCAGCCAACGCATTGTCAGCCCGCGTGGGCTGAGGACTTACTACCTGAAAATCGCTGGCCCTCTCCACATCCGTCTGGATGATTCGAAAGCTCCTAGCCGTTCCCACGAGCAGCCTGGCCACGGCCTCTGGCGAGCCCACCGTTGCAGAAAGCCCAATCCTTTGAAAGTCGCCGGCAAGCTCCGCCAGCCTCTCCAGGAGCACGGCCAGCTGCGAGCCGCGCTTGGAGGAGGCCATCTCGTGCACCTCATCTACCACGACGATCTTGACCGTGGAGAGATTTTGGCGCAGGAGCTTTCCGGTCAGCATTATCTGCAGCGTCTCCGGGGTGGTGATCAGCAGGTCCGGCGGCTTTAATGCCTGTTTTCTCCGATCCGCCTGGCTGGTATCGCCGTGCCGAACGGCAACGGTTATGTGCAGCTTCTCCCCCCATTCTTGAAACCGGCGCAACATATCCCGGTTCAGGGCACGTAGTGGCGTGATGTAGACGGCCTTTGTCCCCTTGCGCTCGCTGGTGAGAATCTTGTGAAAGATGGGCAGGCTGGCCGCTTCCGTCTTTCCCGTACCGGTGGGCGCGATGAGCAGCACATTTTCTCCGGAGAGGATAAAAGGAATGGCCTCTTCTTGCGGCTTTGTCGGCTCGAAGATGGACTCTTCCACTAGCTTTGCTCTGATCTGATCATGAAGCAGGCCGAAAGCGTTCACAATTTATCCATTTGCTGAGCTTGGTGTATGAAAACCTTGCGGCAAAGACGATATGAATAGAAACTTTGCAAAGTTTGGGACGTGGCCGGAGATGTTCATGATAGAGGACAAGATCAAAATTTAATGTATACAAACTAAATATACTAAAGATGATACTACCGGCAAGGTTATATTATCATTTACTTTTAAAGGTAGCGACTCAATAATTGTTGCCAACACCACTACAAAGATTGTAGCTGTTACCGGCATCGCGAACAAGGCAAATATTGCCCCAGCCGCAAATCCTATCGTGCCTTCAAAGGTTTTGTTTCTATTCCATGGCAATTTATGTCTTCCATATCGAGTACCGATGTATGTTGCAAAACCATCCCCGAGAGCCAGTATGAGTATTACAGATATTGCTGCGGCAGAGTCGTTTCTCAGCATACTGAGGGCAAAGAGAATGCCAAGTGCATTGTATAACGCTCCCTCGCCAGGGATTTCCCCTTCCCGTCCGACATTTCTTAGCCATTCCTCAATCCCAGGTATTTTCATTCCTATTAATTTTAAATGTATTAATATAATTCCTATGCAAGTTCCTAGAAGAACAAAGTATGATGTCGTTTGGATACCCAGTACCCATATCAATAGACATGCCGACAGGTTTGAGATTATGTGTGCAGCTTTTCTTGCCCTCTCATCTATCCGGTTGGTTGCGTTTTTTTGTCTAAAGACGATTACCTCAGCTATTGCATATCCAAGACCTGCTATGGCAATGCCTTCTCCGAGATCCAACCAGCAATTCAGTCCTCCAGACACCTGATACCAGCCGACCAACAGCCCAATAAAGTAGAATAAAGGAAATGCCACATGTCCCATAAGGGGAAACACAAATGAGAATGCTCCACTGATGGGTTCAAGGTGGCAGCAATTTGCAGATTCAGGAAGGCACTTTAGAGATGTGGCTATTAATACGACAATGATGAGACTGAAAAACAGGAGCTTAATGCGTTCCATCGATGTAGGATTGAGGGCCGACAAGAAATCACCTAAAGGGTCAAGCGATCTCAGTCAATTAACCTAATGGTATATAAATAGATGCAAATTCATCTGTTTTGCGATAGCAGGAGCATGAGACAATGGTCAATGAGAAATCTAAATCTAATTTGAATTTCATATCCTGCAAACACCAATTAGAAATATGTAAAAATTATAAAATATATAGTTCCGTTCTTCTCCTTGTAATAACTTACAGTACGCTTTTTATCTTTTGGGATGTGCTGACACAATACGACACTGCTATTTTTCTCGAAATTTGCGAAGATAGAATTCCTGCTATCGAATCTTTTTTTGTCCTATGGACGAATGGAGGGACATCTCTTTTTATGTGTTTGATAGTTATATTTTTATGGCTAAAAGGAGAAAAAAGACCTGCGATTTATCTAGCATTGGGATTGATAGTAGATGCGATTTTGGTTTATACCCTCAAGACAATGATCCACCGGCCCAGGCCTTATGAAGCCCTATCCATAATGCCTTTAGAAATCGTAGATAGTTTTAGAAGCTTACCTTCTGGACATACTTCGACAGCGTTTTTATCTGCCATGATATTATCAAAATTTTATGGCAAATATATGGTTGTTTTTTTTGTCATTGCAGCATCTATAGGTTTCTCGAGAGTATACATAGGTGTTCATTATCCACTTGACGTGATAGTTGGGGCAATAACCGGCAGTTTGGTGGGCATTTTGATGGTTGATCTGTTGGATCGCTTCGATTACTCAAGGAAATGATGCGTTAGTTGTGTAACATCGCGGTATCGGACCACTCCCACCATTTTATCATCCTTATCAGTAACCGGCAGCGCTCTGAAGTCATATCTTGAGAACATGGCCGAGGCTTCTCCCAATGTGTTTTCTTCCTTCAAGGTTATGACGCTCTTGACCATGATATCCTTTAATAAGGCTTTATCATCGCCTCTGAGCAAATCCTTCACATCGATCACACCTAGCAGCTTATCCCTCCCATCGACGACAAAGAGATACATCACTTCATCTTTGTCCTTGGCAATTCTAGGATATCTGTTCTGCGCAGTCTCAACGATTTCATCAGGCGAAACTCGTATATATTTTTCAGTAATGATATTGATAATAGTGTCTTGCAGCTTATCCAAAATGGACTTTATCTTGTCGATGTTATCTTCATCCATCAAGTCCATTATGGCTTTTCTGTCTTCGAAAGCCAGGACAGATAGCACATCTGCAGCCTGTCCCGGTGTCATCTTGTCTAGCAGCTGTGCCACCTTTTCTTTCTTTAGAGAGGAGATTATCTCCCTTTGCATGTTCGGGCCTATCTCTTCTAGCGTATCCGAAGCTTGCTCAGTATCGAGCTGATTTATAACTGCCACTCTTTGCTCATGATCCAGATCTTCTAATATTTCCACGAGATCAACTGGCGGAAGGTCATTCAGCTTTTCTTTCAGTATCTTGAGCTTTACGTTGCCTGTGAAACTTCCCAGGTCAGCGGGCAATGGTTGAACGTAGAGCCATGGTATCAGCTTATCCTCGCTTCTATCGATCTCCTTATGAAATAGATCTGCAAGCCAGCTTAGGCCCAGCCTCCTCAAACGCGCATAGCTGGCAGGATCGACATCGGTAACGTACAGCTTATTTTTCTTCATCACCATCTTTATGTCGTAGACCAATTCCACATCGTTATCCTCCATATCGAGGATCTTCTTGTCCATGATATGGTCCCTTAGCAGAACAAATCCTTCGGGAATTTTGCACGCAAATTTTTCTGCATCGTCAATATCGATGGCGACTTCCTTTGAATCAAACAACCTGACCTTTTCCCAGGGGACCATTAGTGAAGGATAACCAAAGGGTCGAGTGACAACTAAATGCGTAACTTCTGCCGCTTTTTCTTTGTCCAGGATTGTAAGATCCGAGAGCTTGCCTATCTTCTTGCCACCTATTGTGACTTTCGCATTAAGCACATCACTCAAAAAATAGGTGCTCTCCGGCAAATAGTTTGTCCCAGAACTAATATTAGTCTTATCAAAGCCGATCATCGCACCACCAAATAAAATTTATAAACTAATATCATGACCAATATGATCAAATAGATTCTCAAAGCCAGAAGAGATGCTTTGACCAGGGGCGTCATGTGCAAGCGGGGCTGGCTGTACTTATGGTTGATCTCTTTCACCTTGCCAATCCAACCTTGGACCATATTTTTCTCCACATGTCCCTCACTTTTTTCGTTTGCACTGGTCACTAGAAGACCTCCGGGAACAGCACGCTCAGAGCGTATAGTGTAGAAAGGATGATTATCATGAGGATAATCGAAAAGCCCAAAACATTCTGAAACAGCGTGTTCTTGTATTTCCCCATCAGCTCTTCGCTGTTCAGCAGCACTATGAGGAAGACCAGGGCAGCAGGCAGGAGCGTGACGGCAATTACCTGCACAAATAGAGTTATGAGGACTAATGGTGCTCCTGGAAGCAGCACGATTATACCGGCACCAAGTAAGCTCAGGAAATAGAATGCATAGAACATGGGTGCTTCCGAAAGCTTGTTGTTAATAGAGTGCGCCCATCCAAGCACCTCACCCATCGCCCACGAACTTGCTAAGGAGATGCATATGGCACCCAGCAATCCTGCATCGAATAGCCCTATGGCCAGGGCCGTGCCGACCAGTGGTTGGCTGCCGATGATTGCTCGGGCGGCATCTGCCGCGCTTTCTATATCGGTTCCGCCCGGTTTGAATAACAAAGATCCTGTGAGAATTATGCAGAACACTGCCACCAGGATGGTGAAAAGGGCTCCTATGGCGGTGTCGAGCTTCCCAAACGGAATATCTTTCTCAGTCATGCCTTTATCCACAACGGAACTCTGCTGGAAGAAGATCATCCAGGGAGCTATCGTCGTTCCGATGTTGGCCATCAAGAAAAAGAAAACCTCACCATTAAATCCATAAGGGAATGCAGGCATCAATCCGCCCATAACCTGGTTGTAATCCGGTCTGACGATAAGTGCAGCAGGAATGTAGATCAGGTTCAAAGTACAGAAGAGAAGAACTATCTTTTCCCAGGTCCAATACCGACCATACATAACGATGGCGATCATCAGGGCTGAAACGCCGATCACCGTTACCAATGGGGGGACCCCGAATATATTGAGTGCCGCTGTCATTCCGATGAATTCTGTGACCAGAGTAAGAAAATTCACAATACCAAGGTCGATCAGAGAGAACCAGCCCCAAAATGGCCCGAAAGCATCGAATATAGCCTCAGCATGCCCCCTCTTGGTGACAGCACCGAGCCTCACGGTCATCTCCTGAACCACATAAGCTATTGGGCCCAGCAATATTACAAACCAGATAAAACTAAAACCGAACTTGGCGCCGGTTGCAGCATAGGTTGTAATCCCGCCGGCATCATTGTCGGCAATCATCACGATTATGCCTGGACCGGCAAGCGCTAGGTAAAGGCTTATCCATTTTATGAGTCTGCGATATTTATAGAAAAGACTGGCCCAAAACTCCAATGTCATCTCTCCGGGGTATCTAATGCAGATCTCTGAAGGCCTTGGCCTGTTCGGTTTCTTGGTTGGTTTCTGAATGCGAGCATATGCATAGCCCCGGTTATTTATTGCGAGCATTCCGTTCATGCTTTATCAAGATTTCGGTGTATATCCATCTTCTTATCAATTATGTTGGCAAACTACCAATCAAATGCATAAATACCAAGCAAATACCTGAATAGATAAGCTTTTATATAGTATCTTGGTACTACATTGATAAATGCCATAATCTAGGAGAAAATCAGATAAACATGGGCAATAGATCTGTGTTGGATGAAATCGATTCCAATATTCTTAAACTTCTCAAGCAAAATTCTCGAATGAGTTATCTAGAGATGTCTCGCCGCATGAACATCTCGGATGCAACGGTACAATTCAGAATTAAACGGCTGAAAGAGCATGGAATAATAAAAAAGTTTACAATAACTGTAGACCCTGCGTCAATCGGCTACGTAGTGGCGGCTATAATGCTCGTACAGATAGATGCTGATAAACATGATGCCGCTAAAAATGAGCTTTCAAAGATCCCCCAAATCTCGGAAATCTATAGTGTACTGGGAGAATACGATCTATTTCTCAAAGTATGGGCCAGAAGCCTTGAAGAACTCAACGAACTGATAAACGATAAGATAAGATCTATCGAGGGTATTGAGGATCTTCTCGAGATTGTTATCGTTGAGAGGGTAAAAGAAGAGTCATTCTCTAATTGTAGCTGATTTTACCAGTTCGTATAATGCCTCGTTTACGGGAACTTCTATCTTATGCTTTTTCGCCCGGCGAATGATGTAGCCGTTTATGGAATCAATCTCAGTCATCCTACCTTTTAACACATCCTGGAGCATGCTGGAGGTATTGCCGGATGTCTTCTCGGCTACGGAATAAACCATTTCCATAACGCTCTTCTCATCTCGCTTTATGCCTTCCTTTGCGGCAACGTTCACGGCTTCCTTGACCGCGTCCTGCACAGTGTTTTTGAGGATAGAGGATAAAACAATTCCGTTCTCCCGGCGAGTTAATGCCGTTATAGGGTTAATCACGGAATTGACGAAGAGCTTGCTGTATTGATGCTCCTTAAAATCCGGGGCAAATTCCAACTCAAAGCCCTTCTCCAAAAACCTATCCTTCATAAATTTTTTCTTATCCTCGCCGATTTTATCTTCTAGAATGGTTTTTCCCTTTCCTTTAAGCTCCACAGTGCCGTCCTCTGAGAACTTGACTCCTAGAGCGGTGATGCCTTCTAATACTTGAGAATCGGGCAGATCAAGCTCATCAAAGACTTCCCTATTTCCCATGCCGTTCATCAACAATATGAAGAGAGCGTTCTTCAGCTGTCCTTGCAACAGGCCAGACTTCCTCAATTCATCGCAGACACCGGGCAGAGAGTAAGTCTTAACGCATACTATTATGATCTCCGGACAAAAATCAGATGCTTTCAGGTCATCAAGGCCTGTAAAGCTGTGTTTGAACTTCAAGAGCTTTCTCTCTTCGGGAAGATATATCTGCAGGCCGAGATCTTTTATTCTTTTTATACTCTTTCTTCCCAGGAGAGCCACGTTTTCTATTTTGCTTCCATTCAAATCGCAAGGGTCTGAGAGAAGATATCCCATGAATGAGCCAATAGCTCCCGCCCCGTAAATCAAGACATCTGCCATTTCATTCATTAATAACTTGCCCCTATAAAAATCTCTTCAGAGCGTCAAGCTGATAATTCTGCAAAAAAATAAAAAAAGGTTAAGCGACCAGGCCTACACATTGAGCTGGTAAGCGTAGCCGGCCTGGAAGTACTTGTAATCCGAGAACGTGAGCCCGCTGCCATCTATGGCGATGTTGTGATACTCATTTCCCGGTACATTGATGGTCACTGTGCCGTCGGGACCTCCCATCATTCCCTCGGTGGCCTGATAGCTGCCATCGACATAGACATTATACCCTCGCAGCCAGGTTGAGCTGATGGTGACTGCCGCGAAATTGTAGACGGGCTGGGCGGGAGGCTGGTAGGGCACTACATCTATTACTATCACATTGCTGGGCTGGCCGGCGATATTGAAGAACAACTGATGCTGCCCCACCTTATCAGCATAAAATCCTATCTGGTTGTAGGGATAGAAGTAGTAGCTGTTCATATCCAGGTTGCCGTCCGGATAAATTTCATAGAGATAGCCATAACCACCGGCGGGCGAAGTGGTGATCATGTTGAGCATGGAACCCAAAGGAACCATGGCATACTGAGTCCAACTGGAGGCCCCTGAAATCCAGAGAGAGTTTATGCCGGTGCTAAGAGCATAGGTCTGATACTGCGCGTAGGACACCGCTTTTTGCGTGGAGCCGAAGTAGAGCATGGCAGGCTCCACCTCCTTCAAATCGATTTTAGTAGGAGCGGTGAGCTGATCTTGAGGGGCCTCGGAGGTAGAACGGTAGTACTTAGAGAACTTCTGCAGAGCAACCTGATCTATGGCTGGATTGGACAAGAGCGGTAGGCCACTGCCCCCGGTTGCCCGCGTTTCGGACTGCAAATTTGCAGACTTCACCAGCTCGCTTGAGCTGAGGGGCTTTTCGCTCCAGGATGCAGATCTTCCTCCTTTTGAGCCTGCCTTTTCCGATCCCGAGGATGACGAATCCTGCAAAATAGCCGTACCTTTTACAGTGATCGTCCCTTGCATGCTGGGATGAATGCTGCAGTGATAGCCGTAGCTACCGAGAGTGTTGAAAGTGAAGTCGAACTTCTTTCCTGGATTTAGCACACCTGAATCGAATAAGCCTTGAATATCACTGGTGACGGTATGCGGTACACCATCCTGATTATGCCACTCTACTTTCGTTCCAACAGGCACTTCCAAGCTGGATGGCTGAAATAAGCTGTCCTTGATATTTACCTTGGTTGCAGAGCCGGATGGATCGTCAACCTGATTGAGTTTCACACCACCGAAATTGTACCCAACCAGGCTGTCGAGCTTTTTATCGGATACAGCTCCCGATAAGCTGATCAGCATTATCAGGATCACTATTGATAGATACTTTTTCATAGACTAAACCCCCATTTCTTCATAGATACGCATCTATAAGAATATATATTTTTTGTGGGAAAAACATTATATAACGCTACAAAAATAATATGAGCCGCAACACATAGCTCCGGCTCATCGTCCTTTAGAATAATAGCTTCACTCTTCCGGCTCATCCCGGAAGATGGTCTGCTCCCTTCCCGGCCCCACTGAGACGGCAGAAATGCAGTTATCCAGCGGCTCAATATAGAGTAGATCCTCCAGCCGCTCAACATAAGCCCGGGCATTGGCCGGCAGATCGTCATACTCTTTGACTTCGGTTATATCCTCAGTCCAACCAGGCATGTCCTCATAAATGGGCTTGCATCTGGCCAGGTCTATTGTGCTCTCCGGAGGATAGCCGAGCTCCTCGCCATCGAGCGTATAGCCGACGCAAATTTTTATGGGATTTATGCCCGTCAGCACATCCAGCTTGGTTAGGGCCAACTCCGTGTAGCCGTTCAGATGTACGGACTTCAGGCCCAGGACGGCGTCAAACCAGCCGCAGCGTCTGGCCCTGCCCGTGGTCGTGCCATACTCCGCACCCTTCTCTCGCATCATCACGCCCAGAGCGTCTTTTAGCTCCGTGGGCATGGGACCTTCGCCGACGCGGGTGATGTAGGCCTTGATCACGCCGACCACGTTGTCCACCATTACCGGGCCAACACCTAAGTTGGCGCAGGCGCTTCCTGCGGTAGTGAAGCTGGAGGTCACGAATTTCTGCGTGCCGTGTATGACATCCAGGAATGCTCCCTGAGCGCCTTCGGCCAGAACGCACTTGTCCTCGATGAGAGCCATGTTGATCTCACGCGAGACATCTGTCACCTTGTCCTTCAGGCGTTTTCCGATCTCCAGATACTCATCGATGTATGGCGCATACCTGACTACCGTGGGGTCACCGCCCATGTCGGCGATGGCCTTCTCCTTGGCCGGACCGATCTCTTTGAGCTTGGCCTCCAGCAGAGCTTGGTCGGTGAGGTCTCCCATCTGCACCTCCTCGCGAGCAATCTTGTCCACGTAGGCAAACCCAATGCCACGGTTGGTGGTACCGATCTTCTCCGTCCTGGCCTTCTCACGTAGCCCGTCGAGCTCAATGTGATAGGGCATGATGATGGTCGTCTTGGCATCGATGCCGATATCGACCTTGATGCCCTCCGATTCCAGGGACTGAATCTCGCTCCACAGGACACGGGGATTGAGCACCACGCCCGGACCGATGAGCAGCCTTCTGCCAAAGATGGCGCCGCTGGGAACCAGATGCAGCTTGTATTTCTTGCCGCCTACTACCACGGTATGGCCAGCGTTGTCGCCGCCCTGGAAGCGAACCACAACATCGTAATTTTCGGCCAGCAGATCAATAACCTTGCCTTTGCCTTCATCACCAAACTGTGCACCGGTGAGTATTGTAAACATGGAGCTAAGGTTAGCGGCCACGTAGATAACAATTTTGATGCACATAGCCTGCTATGGCCATAGTCACATCCACGCCTAGGACCTCGAAGATGCCCTTTCCCGAGGGAGTTCCATTCACCTCGATGACCGATAGCCCCTGGGCCGTCTCCAGTAGATCCACGCCGCAGTAAACAGCGCCCACCGCTTTAGCGGCCTTGGCCGCCAACTCCACCAGCTCCTTGGTTAGAGGACAGGCGGCTGCCCGGCCGCCCCGGGCCAGGTTGCTGATCCACTGGCCGGGAGGGGCGAGGCGATAGATGGCGCCCTGAACTATGCCGTCCACCACAAAGGCCCGGATGTCGCGGGGAGAATCGAGGGCTATGAACTCCTGCAGGTAGACCAGCCCCTGGCTTTCCAGGATGTCCTCTAGCCGGGCCTGGTCCAAATCGCTGCCGTCCTGCAGAAGAACGATGTCTCGGCCCTTGTAGCCGAAGAGGGGCTTGGAGACGGCCTTTTTAAAATCATGCAGTGCTCTCAGGGCCTCCTTGACGCTGGTGGTGACAGCAGTCCTGGGAGTGGCGACTCCTGCGTCATGCAGCAGCCGGGAAGTTGCGAACTTGTTGGCCGCCTGGGCGATTGCCCTGGGCGGGTTGATGATGGCGATTCCCTTTTCCTGGAGGGCCTGCAAGACCTCAAAGCGGAAGGCGACGTCGCTTGCCCCCCTTCGGCCCAGGTCCCGCACCACAATGGCGTCCAGATTGAGGAGATCGACTCCGGCGCAGCTAAAAGATTGGCCGCTTGTGATGCTGGCCAGGAGGTCCGAGAAGTTCAGGAAAAATGCGTCCATGCCTTTTGCAGAGAAAGAGGCGAGGAGAGCCTGGGCCGTCCAATCCTGGGGGTCGGAGACGATGATGGCAACGCGCATGAAAAGGGAATTGGCGAGCGGATATATCACGGTTGCCTCTCAGTGGTTGCCGATAAGCTGCCGATGTATTGCCGATAAACTGCCGATAACGAGTAAGCCCGCCCCCGCCGGGATGGGTCGGCCACCTCCAGCCAGCCGTCATCCACCCAGTCTTTGAGAAGGTTTCGGACCATGCGCTCAGAAAGGCCCAGCTCGGCGGCCACCTGGGGAGCAGTGATGCGATCCTGACTTGCGAAGAGGCCCAGCACTACCCGCGCCCTGTGGTCCAGGCGGCGCAGAGCTTCGGGCTTCGCCGGGTTGCCCTCGGCCCCACACCTTTCCGCCTTAAGTCGAACTGCCTCGAAGATGGCGTTCTGGCCCTCCCGGTAAGGTGTGGGCCTGGCTCTGGGGCCATATTCTACCAGAGCATGCAGTCTCTTGATCAGCTCCTCGGTGAGGGGCTTTTTCTTCCTGGCCCACTCCTCAACGCGCAGGAGAGCATTCCAGTAATTGCGGACCTCGGAGACATCCCTCTCTCTGCCTTCAATCTCGGTTTTTTCGTCGCTGATGACGGCTTTTGCCTCCTCAAGAGTCAAGCGGTTGCCCTCGATAAAGGTGGAGAAGTAGGAGGATCGCACACGAGCGCGGGCGCAGAACGCGGCCTCAGCCGAAGGCGAGAGCGGCGTGCGGTCCACTAGAGCACGCGCCGCCTCGATCTGCATCAGGCCGCGGGCGATGGCGGGGGTGAGGGTGAAACGAGGGGACCAGATGGGGGATGGCATTTCGAATTACTTCCTTGATCCAGTTCAAGATAGGATCAGTGTATTAAAAAGAGTTAAAGATATCCGAAAGGAGATCCCCCAGTCAGGCTAAATCCCGCCGCTTATGAGGCCTGGATATCTGAGAATCCAATCATGTAAATTTATTTATTGATGGCCCACCAAACACATCCTAAAGGTGAGTTCGTGACGGCTGATGGCGGACGATATGGAAATCAGAAATCATCCTCAAAGTGTCAAAAACAAGCACTTTCAACGCTGGTAGGCTGATGCCACGACAAGGCCGGATAAAAAAGAGGACTGAGCAGCCTGCTCTGGCTGCCCATGTTTTTTCAGGTTCTCTTCGAAGTAGCCGAAGAGGCGGTGCAGATAGTAAGTATCGTAGCTGAGATCGTGGTTCCTGTTAGTCATGATCAGCAGGTCGAATGGCCTGTCAGCGTTTATGAAAGCGTTGACAAGTTGCATTGTCATGCAGGGATTAACGTTGTCATCTGCATCTCCAGCGATAAGCAGCAGCTTGCCGGTCAGGTTGCCGGCCTTTAGAGATGTTATCTGCTCCTTATAATCCGATTTCAGACCCTCGTACTTCTCGCCCCAATAAGCTCCGTAAAAGCGGCTATCATAGTCTCCGCCTGATGCTACACCCACCTTGTAAAAGTCAGGATAGGTGAGCAGAGCCTGAGCGGTCATAAATCCACCTGCCGAGTGGCCGAACATTCCTACTCTGCTTAAGTCCATGTAAGGCCGCTCTAATGCCAACTGCTTCAGGACATTGATGTGATCTGTCAATCCTCCGGCATCGCCCAGATGGCCATAGGAAGCATCGTGGAATTCCTTGGATCGGTAGGGAGTGCCTGGCCCATCCAGGGTGACAACTATGAATCCTAGCTCAGCTACTGCCTGAGCCCTCCAGAATATCCTGTTGACCCAGGCCAAATCTCCGGGGAAGGATTTGGCAGTGACTATGATCCAGGGTCCCGGATAAACGGTCTCAACAACGGGATATTTTAGGGAGGCGTTGAAGTTGGTTGGCTTGATGAGCAGGCCGTAGAGATCGGTCTTGCCATCCAGAGACTTTACGTGAAACCTCTCCGGTGGTGTCCAGCCCATATCGGTGATGTTTTTTATATCTGCATTCTCTAAATTCAGGGTCACGTTGCCGAACATATCTCTGATCACTGTTACAGGAGGCTCTTCCACTGTGGAGTAAGTGTCTATGAATGCCGTCCCACTGGGATCAACCAGAACGTTGTGATCTCTATCTTCCGGCGTGAGTAGCTGTAGATTGCTGCCGTTCAAATTCACTTTGTATAAATGGCGATAGTAGGGGTCGCGACCCGGCTCTTTGCCTCCTGCTGTGAAGTAGACCTGTGAGCTATTTTCATCCACGTACAGAAGGTTCCTAACGACCCATTTGCCTGAGGTTATGGCGTTCTTCTGCTTCCCATCCTTACCATAGAGATACAGGTGGCCGTAGCCATCCTTTTCTGAGAACCAGACCACGTCTCCGCTCTTCAGGACCCTGACGTTAGGGGTGCTGCCATAATCCAGGTTGGCCTCGACGTAGGTTTCCCCGCTCTCCTCAAGGATTTTCTCGGTTTGGCCGTTGTCCGGATCGGTCTTCAGGAGTTGCAGTGCCTTCTCTCCTCTTTCTGCATAAAGCGAGTAGAGCACCTGGCCGTCATCACTCCACCATTGCAGGACATTTTCTTCCGTATCCATCAGAGATACCTCGGGTTGGGCTTTATAGGATACAGGAACGACTTTCTTCAAAATAACGTCCAATACGATTGGTTCATACATCGGCACGAACTGGTCATCCGGCATGGCAAACCGGTACGTCCAGACCGTTGGCCGGGAGTTGTTACCAGGCACGTATTGGAGAAGATGCAGCTCGGTAACATTTCTCTGGTCCATCCGGAAAGAGGCAATTCTTCTGGAATCAGGAGACCAGACCGCATAGGGCATTGGAGTCTCATTGAGACGATCCTGGCTTACCGGGTGAGATACGGTCTCCGAGCGCTCAGCATAGGCATAATCCTTTGATCCGTTTGCAGTCAACTGATATTTCTCACCAGTCTTGGTATCTCTGACCCAAAGATTGTGGTCCAGGACAAATGCCGCAAACTTGCCATCAGGAGAAAGAGACTCGCCTGGTCCCGCCTCCTGCCCGGAAGGAACCTCATCTATTTGGCCGCTGGTGATGTTGAACTGCATTGTCCGGTTAAAGGCCATGAATCCAATTTCATCCCTTCCTTGATGCATTGTGATCTCAGAGAAAGGAAGATGAGCAGGATCAACTGTTTCGCCCACGGCTGAAGAAAGCCTCCTTGCCAGCAATGTATGGTTAAATGCAGGCATGCGGGTCTTATTCTGGACATCGACAAGTATGAACTCCTGGCCATTTCTGCCCTCCTTCAGATACCAGAAAGATCGCGTGCCCTGTATCCAGTTGGGATCAACGCTGACATTGAACATGGATGCAACTGCATTCACGGGTATGAATTGTTCGATAGCGGCATAATCGGAAGCCTCGGACGATAAATTGATGAGTTCATCTGCAGCGCCCGCCAAGCCGGACCATGCTGAAATGCAAATCACCAAAAGAATAAGGCTGATATTGTTCATTTTACGCACCTTCCATCTCTGTTCTCTGCTTCTTAGTATTTAGTTTTTCATATTACATTGGCATTAAGTAGCTCAAAATCGTGATTGATAGTGTCCTTGATGCTGATATGTACTTGTATTTTGATTGCATTAATAGTTTCTATTATTACTACGAGGTAACAGCAGGGTTGAGGGCCCTGTCGTTCAGACGTCGCGGGTTCGAATCCCGTTCCACGCATTTATTTCCTCTTCAGATGGCACTTCTTAGGGTTTGTCCTATTTTTCTCTGGATATCATCGGTTCCGGGTCCATGCTTCAGATGGCACTTCTTAGGGTTTGTCCTATTTTTCTCCAAGGCAATAGTAACCTTCTTCAGATAAACACTTTTCTGGTGAAAGGGAACAGCCCTGTCCCCTAAAAAGATACTCTCGGATAGATCAATAGAACCGCTTACTTATGGGCCTTGGAGATGCAGCACTTCGGGCTCAATGCGGAAATCAGTATCATAGCTAAGTTTAATATTACTGGTCAACTATGCTAATGTTTTGGTATTGAGGATAATAGTTATGGCGAGAAAAGGCCGAGATTTAGAGAAAGTTGTATCGTTGCTTGAAGGAGAGTTACTGCAATCGGGTATTCAAGTAAAATCTCCAGATTTCCTTCCTGACAAAGACACAGGTACGCTGCGAGAGGTCGATATATCCTTGCGTGGTCGTTTAGGGTCTTCAGATATTCTAGCGATCATTGAATGCAGAGATCATTGTAAACGCCCACAAGACGTAACTTGGATTGAGCAACTCATAAGCAAACGTTCAAGCGTGAATGCAGATAAAGTTCTAGCAGTATCTTCAAGTAAATTTAGCGAGCCTGCTAGAATAAAAGCTGAGAAAAATAACATCGAATTACGTACCTTGGATGAGATCAATCCCGAAGATGTTAAGGATTGGTTTGTCAAGTGCCCTTACATAATCATCAATAAGTTACACATTGAATTTATTGACGCTAATTGTTATCCTCAAAATCCAGATGAAGAATTCTATGCAAATGCACCTATCTTTAAAAGAAAAATAGATAATAAATCAGTATCATTGAATGAGATTATTTTGCTTAGTCTTCGTTCCAACGCAATATGTATAGAGCCACCATTAGATGGCTCAAAGATCAGAAATAAGGTGAAATTAAAATTTATAAATAAGGAAGATCGCTTCCAAGTATCAACTAAATCAGGCGATGTTGATATTGAATCTCTCGAAATAGATGTAATTTCATGGTTTGTAAAGGAAAAAGTGCCATCTACGTCAATGATGGCATATAGGAACAAAGATAAAGATATTGCCCAAATACAGGATTTTCGCTTTAATATTTATGGAAAAAAATGCTCATTATATTTTCACAAGTCGGAAATCAATGGCGTCCGACGAATGTCTGTAATAACGGATGTGGAACCCAATAACAAGAAGGCAAAGAGCTTATGAAGAGAGCGATTATTAACCGGCCAACTGGTTGAATACAGGCATTGCCTACAAAATTAGCTGATATGGCCTATTTGCGAGCCTTGATCATCTCTTCATCCTTGCCACCGGCTCGTTTTGGGACGGAAGATCTAGTAGCCCTGCAATTTGCGGCTCTTTGACTTTCTCTTATGCCGCCTCTACTATACTACCAGGGCTTTAGCCTCAGAGCTAGCGGCTTCTTCTATCAATTTGGTCAATAGGGCTTTGGGCCTCATTCCCCTTTTGGTTGCCTCTGCTATGAAGAGCCTATGGGTTAGTGGGTCTAAGTCAATACGGGGTTTCCTATTGGATGTCGCGTTTTATAACCTTAACTCCGCTTCAATAGGGATTGGTATAAATATACGTGCAGGATAATTATTTAAATCAATATCTGGCGACCCCCAGAATCACTTGATATCAATAGGTCCATATTCCTATAAATAGGGAATATATATATATATAAACATAACTGCCATCGCCCGAAAATTCAATATGCATCGCATGTGCAATCCAACTGATTGTTCCCTATCTCCGCGGAGTTAAGGTTATAAATGAATTCAGACTCCTGCCAATCAGATCTCTTTAAGGCTCAATGAATTTTAAACCAGTCTTTATCCTTGAGGTTTTCTAATTTTTGTAGCAAAAATTGATTGTTTTCTAGTATTTTATTGGGATCGAGCAATCTATTTGCGACTCTTACTGCATTATAATTATGCACCTTTACATAGAAATAAGCATCATAAAGGTCCCCTGCTTGATCATGTGTAAAAAGCCTAAGATCGCCGGAGTTTAAGCATGTCGCCCATACATCTTCTGATATTAAATCCGCATGTTTATTTTTTAAAGCCTTAATTATATCAGTTATATTTTTATTTAATAAATTTAGATAATATTTTCTTTTTCCATTATCTTTGTAACGCTCATAAGAATAATCCTTTAATATAAATCCGAATACAACTCCAAAAGCAGGACCTACAATAATCAGCAGATCTGGGACAATATTAAATAAAAATAAAATAAGTATGGTCATTACTATTGAGGAAATAAATGAACTAAGGAATACATGTGGCCAGATATATATATCATATGCATCCTTTTTCATAATCTAGATACCTACACGCTAAGTCTGGACCTTATGGGCCTTAGCTTTTTTCTTGTCCCTCCCGAGTGGACATTTTGCACCTTATCGCCTTCATGCCAGGAAGCATACCGGAAAATGTGGATAGGACTGAACCCTATCCACTGTACCCCAGCTCTTTGGCCTTGGCGAAGGCAGCATCCGCTTCTGTAGTTCGACCGAGCAGCTTAAGTGCCATGTCTTTGTACTTGCCCTGGTTCTTGAGAGCTTCCCCTTTTTTGTTCCATATGCATGCGTATTTGGGTTTTAGCTCAATCGCTTTCTCGTAGACCTTGATGGCCTCATCGTACTTGCCCTGATCAGCGACAGCATTGCCTTTGTTGTGCCAAGCTTTGGCATTGTTGGGATCGAGCTGGATGGCTTCATCATACGCCCTGATGGCTTCGTCGTTCTTGCCTTGTTTATAGAGAGCATTACCTTTGTTGTTCCAGGCGTCGTCACTGTTGGGATCTAACCTGATGGCCTCATCATAGCACTTGATGGCTTCATCGTACCTGCCCTGGTTGCCAAGAGAGACTCCTTTGTTGCTCCAGATAATGGGATACTTGGGATCAAGCCTGATAGCCGCGTCATAAGTTTTGATAGCAGCGTCATATTTGCCCTGTTTATGGAGAGCATTACCTTTTTGGAACCAGGCTACGATAAGGTCGGGATTGACGCGGATGGCTTCGTTATAAGCCTTGATAGCCTCATCGTACTTCCCCAGTTCGCCAAGAGCAACGCCTTTGTTGTACCAGCCATCTGCATCACAATTATCCGTTCTGTATTGAATTTTGGGTTTGTTGATGGAGGTAATTAAATAAGGCGATTTTTTCTGTATGAACTGCAACACTTCATCGACACAACGAGTTGTATTTTGAAAAATTTCGGAGCCTGTGAATCGGATAACTGTCCAATTGGCAGGTAGCTCTAGCTTTATTTCCCGTTCTCGTTGGGCATCATTTGTCCTTTGCTCCTTCGTCTTATGGTACTCATGACCATCTATTTCTATGGCAATCATTTTATCAGGAATTGCAAAATCGATCCGGTATCTAAGGACAGTGTACTGGGGAACCAATCCATCAATGTGTTCGTATGCAGCAAGGAGGAAAAGCTTTTCGACTTCAGACTCACATAAATTAAGCATTCTGAGCAAATCCTTCGAATCTGACATCATGTAATGTAATACTTCCTTGACTATCCCCATTTATCCATGTGATATGCGAGACTTTGCACATAAGTATTATAAAGATCTAACGAAAAACCTTTGATTGGACTCACCAAAGTCAAGCCAACAGAAAAAACGCTCCGAGGAGTCCGGCCAGCTACTCTCAACTTCTGATTATAGGCAAAATCAGAACTTTGACCACTATCATCAGCCATAGTATGTGGAAATGGGTTTGAGGTTATTGTTTGAAAAAGAAAAGACCGGGTATGCCAAATATGCCAGGTAGGAAGGGCCCCGGCTTTTGCGGAATTGAGGTTGTCTATGAATTGGGAGGCAGATGGCCGGGGTTGGGCTACGACTCAGGACCTTTCTGCTTTTCTTCTTTGTCACACAATGGAAACGAGAGAGCGGCAAAAGGAATTTGACCCAACTCTCTCACTCCAACCTTGGGAGAAGCGGTGTTTACACTCACCGCTCCTATGTCTTTCTTTGACTTGATAAACGTCACTCCGGAGAATCCCAACGAAATCGCACGGGCCATTACCCGTCGGGCCGTGGCTATTCTTCAGAGCAACCCGACGACAAGCCTACTCTCTGCATGGAGCGACGAAACTATTCAGCTCCTTGAAGTGTCGAAAGCGGAAGCCTTTGAGAAGGGCAAAGCTGTATTGGTTGATGGTATTATTGATAAGGATAAATCCTCCCGATTTAATATCATTATTCCTATTATTTTTATTATTTCCATGAGTAAAAGTGATATATGATAATAATACATATAGGTGTGAGGAGGTATTCATATTTCAAAAAGAACAAGCATGATAATGGCTTTTTTGGTTTTTCTATTCGCTACAGTTGTCTCTGATAGCCTCGCCGCAACCGATGACGATTCTGCGGGCTTATCAGACCATCTCGCGACTACAGACAGCCAGTCAGTCAGCCAGACTCTAGCCGCCGATGATCGGAGTCGATCCAGCAACGGCTCGCTTGAAAAGTCAGGCCTGGAAATGGTTACGAACAGAAGAAAGGTCTTAACGGAGAGTTCGACTCTGGGTGATGTGGTTAACGAGGACGTGGTATCACCCCAAGAAACCGTTCTGGTTATTCAGGCCGCAAATAGTAAATCTGGCGTGTCCACTTCTCAGCAGAATGGCTCAAAATGCGACAACCAGAAGATCGGCCTGACCTACAAAGACTCTACCGAATGCTGGCCGGAGAAGATCCAGCCGCCAAAAGGGGCACCTAATGTCGTCTACATTGTGCTTGACGATGTGGGATTTGGTCATATCGGCTGCTTTGGCGGTCCGATTGAGACGCCGAATATCGATCGTCTGGCCCAAGGCGGTCTACGCTACAGCAACTTCCACACGACCGCCCTATGCTCTCCGTCCAGGGCTTGCTTTATGACCGGCAGAAATCATCATTCGGCAGGCATTGGCGCGCTGACGGATATGGCAGTAGGCTATCCCGGATACAACGGAAACCTATCCAAGAATACAGCAACACTGGCCGAGATGCTTCAGGGAGTCGGCTACAATACCTTTGCCCTGGGCAAATGGCACCTCGTTTCCACTAAAGATATCAACGCACAAGGTCCATACGACAACTGGCCCACAGGCCGGGGCTTCGACCACTTCTATGGATTCCTGCAAGCTCAAAGCAACCAATGGTATCCCACTCTTATCGCTGATACACGGCAGATCGAGCCGCCAGCCACGCCCGAGGAAGGCTATCACCTATCACAGGATCTGGTGGACCAGGCAATAAAATACACGAATGATCAGCAATCGTCACAGCCAGGCAAGCCTTACCTGATGTACCTGGCCTTCGGCGCCTGCCACTCACCACACCAGGCTCCCCTGCAGTACATAGACAAGTACAAAGGTAAGTTCGACCAGGGCTGGGATGTCGTCAGGAACGAGACCTTAGCCCGGCAGAAGGCTATGGGCATCGTGCCGGAAAACACCGAGCTTCCACCGCGCAATGCCGATGTAAAGGCATGGGACAGTCTATCAGCAGACGAGAAGAAGCTTTTCGCTCGCATGATGGAGGTTTATGCCGGATTCCTGGATCACACCGATTATCAGATCGGTCGGCTCATCGATTATCTCGAGGAGACGGATCAGATCAACAACACCATGATCATCCTGGTATCCGATAACGGCGCCAGCATGGAGGGAGGTACGAACGGCTCATTCAGCGAGTATATGACGTTCAATAATATGCCGGAAGAGAACGTAAGTTTCCTGCTCAATAAGATAGACGAACTGGGCGGACCACTGACCTTCTCTCACTATCCGAGAGGATGGGCTATGGCCGGCAACACGCCATTTAAGCTCTACAAGCAGTGGACCCATGAAGGAGGCGTCCACGATCCGCTGATAATCTATTACCCGGCAGGGATCAAGGACAAAGGAACAGTTCGAACCCAATTCACGCACGCCATTGACATTGTTCCAACGGTTCTGGAAGTAGTCGGCATAAAGGCACCTGAGGTATATAAAGGCATACCGCAAAAACCAATAGAAGGCGTTAGTATGGCCTATACCTTCGACCAGCCCGATGCACCGAATCGTAAAGATGTCCAGTACTTCGCGCTTTTGGGCAGCCGTGGAATCTGGTATGATGGCTGGAAGGCGGTAACAGCCCATCCGCACGGCTCAGGAGGTAACTTTGACGACGATGTTTGGGAGTTATATAATCTCTCTCAGGACGTTTCCGAAACGCACAATTTAGCAGAGGAGAATCCCGACAAAGTTCAGGAGATGGTGGAACGTTGGTGGGCTGAGGCAGGAAAATACAATGTACTGCCGCTTGATGATAGAATGCATATGTTGATGGAACACGGTAAGAAGGGCAAATTCACATACTATCCGGGTATGGCTCCGATCTTAGAGCCCGGAATTCCCGACACCAAATTTAGCTCCTACACCATCAATGCAGATGTCGAGATTCCAGACAAAGGTGCTGAGGGAGTGCTCTTCTCCATTGGAGGGCGATTTAATGGACTAACACTCTACGTTCAGAACAATCAACTCGTCTTTGACTACAATTACTTGGGTCTAAGACATACTACCATCACCTCCGAAGCGAAAGTTCCCACTGGGCCGTCAACTCTTGGCTTCAGCTTTGATAAGACCGCGAAGGCTGATTTCTTCAATAACACAGGAGCCACAGGCATTGGAACGCTCTACATAAACGGAAAAGAGGTAGGTAAAGCCACAATCGCTCCGACTGTGCCCAACATCTACTCCTGGGAGGAGGGACTTGAGATTGGCACAGACCGTCTAACGCCGGTGACGGAGAGCTATAAGAGTCCCTTCGAATTTACAGGGACCCAGAAGAAGGTTGTGCTGGAGGTAAAAGAATAGATCGAGGATATTGATATTTGCTTTCCAGATCCTGGGCTCGTGCCAGGATCTATTTATTCTTTGGCCTACGATTGTTTGGATCATGAAGAACTTATTCCAGAAATTGGTCCTTCTCCTGTTCCTGGCAGGAGCCTTTCCAGTATTTGCTCAGCATGATTTTTCCAATCAAACGGCCTTAGAATATAGCACACCCGAATACACCAACCCAGGATACAACCAGCCGGAGGTGGAAAACGGCATGGTAAATTCTTCAGATATATCTTCTCGCAAAGGAAAGATCCTGATGGTACTATCCCCTCAGCAGTATCGAGAGGAGGAGCTGAATGTGCCTCGCGATTACTTTCAAAGCAGGGGTTACTCTGTCGTCTTGGCCTCTAAAGGAGTAAAGACTGCTACAGGAATGAATGGTGAGAGCGTTCCGATAGATCTGGATTTGAAGGAAGTTGATTTATCAGACTACGTCGCTGTAGTCTTCGTAGGCGGTGAAGGAATTTACTCCCTTAGGCTTAACGAAGATCCTGATTACCAAGCTCTAGCAAAGTCAACGAGTGCACAAAAGAAACTAATGGGTGCCATATGTCTTGCTCCCTGGATCCTGGCAGACGCAGGGCTTCTCAAAGGCAAGAGAGCCACGGCATCGGAAACGGATCACATCAAATCCAAGGGCGCAATTGTCTCAGATGAGGCAGTAGTGCAGGATGGAAACATTATCACAGGAAATGGTCCTAATGCATCAGGGGAATTCGCAGAAGCCATAGTGGCTGCCTTGGAGGCCTCCGGGAACGCGAGTGGCAATAATGAATATTCCAATCTTCGTGTAGGTGGGGAATGATGAGATACAACTTCCTTAAGATAGGATTTATCCTGACAATGACAATATTTGCTACTACTCTTGGCACAAGCTGCCAGATGCAAGGCAGCACCGATCAGAACAGCACTCCTGATATAACGCCTAAAGAGGCATACAATCGACTTCTGAACACTTCCCTTGAGATGGCTTACCTCGATACGATGATTTCCCTCTCACAATGGGATCAGGACATTTCAATGCCTCAGAATGCGACTGATTACCGGGCTAAGGTTCAAAGCTACATGGAGGATTTGAAAAATAAGAAGTGGATTGATCCAAAATTCGGTAGTCTTCTCTCCATTGCCAATAACGGCAGCAATTGGTCTACCATCGAAACCGCAAACCTCCGGCTCTGGAATCGCGATTATAACAAGAGGATAAAACTACCACCAGACTTCGTGGCCCGTGAGTCCGAGATGATTTCCAAATCCCTGGCCGCCTGGGAGAATGCCAGGGAGAAAGACAATTACTCCATATTCCAGCCCCACCTGTTGGCCCTAATTGAACTGAACCGGGAGAAGGCAAGATATTGGGGCTACGAGGAGCATCCTTATGATGCCCTCCTGGATGACTTCATGCCCGGCATGACAGCGGCCAAGTGCGACAAGCTCTTTGACACCATCAAGCCCCAGATCATAGAGCTGATAGTGAAGATAAAGGATTCCGGCATAAATGGTTCCGGCACAAATATCTATGGTAACGCCTCCTATGCAAAGGATAAGCAAGAGGCGCTACTCAGGAATCTCACGTCTGCCTTAGGCTTCGATTACAATGCCGGAATTATGGTCAAGGCCAAGAGGAACCCGTCAACCTACAATATCGGGATGCATGATGTCAGGACCAGCCTGCGTTACGACGAACACAATCCGGAGATTGCCCTTCTGGATGTGATTCATGAATGCGGTCACGGCATCGCTTCCCAGAGGATTCCCGATGAGTACGTTGGAATGCCAATAGAAACGGAACCGGGCATGGATATGGCCGAGGCCGAGGCGAGGATTTTCGAGAATAATCTGGGTCGCAGCCTATCTTTCTGGCAATATTGGTTGCCTCAGATGAAGAATGAGTTCAGACCAAACATGGATAACGTCTCAGTGGATGACATGCATAGATACATCAATCGGCTCAATATTATTACCATCCGCATTGATGCCGATGAGGTATCCTACATAATTCATATAATCATCCGCTATGAGATAGAGCGCGACCTCTTCGAGGGAAAGATCAGCGTTGACGATCTGCCGATGATCTGGAAACAGAAGTACAAAGATTATTTAGGATTGAACATCACCGATGACAATGACGGCATACTTCAGGATATTCAATGGGCTTATGGAAGCTTTGGCTACTTCCCAGCGTATGCACTGGCTAGCATGAATTCCGCTCAGCTGGAGGCGGCCATGAGAAAAGACCATCCTGACCTTGACCAGAGATTCGCTTCAGGCGACTTCTCCATACCTGCCATCTGGATGCAGGAGCATGTGTACAAGTATGGTGCCGTCTTTGATACGTCTGAGCTGATGAAGAAGGCAACAGGAAACGAGACAGAGGCTTATGATTTTCTGAACTACCTGAACAGCAAATACGAGAATATATACAATATTCAAGCGATGCCGGTAGCCATGCGGCCCCCCGCCCGCGTGTGTGAGCGGCGGCCTCGTGCGGCTGTGCAAAATGCGAAAGAGCTATGATCCATGCAGCAGATAGACATCCAAGTGCGATTTCGCCGACTATGATTAAGCCGCCACGAATGCTCTTCTTGAGCAATGAAGTGCATAGTGCTACCAGGCCCGCAACGCCCAGTTTTGCTCCTGATTTTGAGGCATCAAAAGCCCTTAGCTGGATAGTAAATTCATGATGTTTCGGGTCTTTGTCACCCACCAATTGGGTAGATCTGGCATAAAGATTCTGCTCGGCATAGCTCATGCTTTCCCGGAATGCGGGAGGCACCGGTTTGTTGAGTATTTTTACTCCGGACCCTGGGCCCTCGCTAACTTCAATGCGATATAATCCAGCATGCTCTTCCATTCCGCCTGGGCTCGATCCCTAATTGCATCGCACACAGAATTGAGCCTCTAAATTCAGTTTATATTTTAGACGTTTTAGACCAAAGCAAATGCGTTTTCTGCTAGTTATTTCCGAGATTTCGGGCGTCATATTTAGGTCACTTTTTTCGTCTAACTTGAAGATTTATGACTCAGGTTTAGACGATAACCAGACTGATCTTCGCCCTGCTCTGTGCGCCTTGATTGAACCCTCTGAGCGCATTTCCTGGAGCAAGTTCCTTATGTGCGATTCCTTTTGATCTTCAGATAAAGAATCTGAGTATGTGTTTAGCAGGCCAGCTTCTCGGTTAGCATTTGGAGACAATTCAATCCTCTCTGTCCCCAAGTTGCAAGTGTCGTCATGATTCGCTCATGAATTGGTCGGCTCTGCACCCGGATTGATAATAAAGGTGAACCAGTAGTCAAACCCGTTGTTGATTTTCCCAATGAATTTCCGGACTTTCTCGATAGAATACACTTTCCTGATCCATTGCCGAAGCACTTTTCGCGCCAATTTCCATAAATTCTTTCTGACTTTTGGCGGTGGATCGTTTTCCAAAGCCTCGGTTAGTATCTCGTAGAGCTCT
>JANYKI010000007.1 GCA_025361645.1 Methanothrix sp. | reverse complement strand
CTTGCCATTCAAGTGCGAGAATCTCATCCCACGTACCTAATCTCATATTCAGAACCCACATTATTAGGCCATATCATGAATAGTACTGTCCAGAGATTACCAGTAACACTATCCTAACTTGGGCCTCCTTCTCATAAAATTGATACCCTCCTGCCGAGGCGGACATCCTCCAGCACATTAGCTTCGGTAGTTGTAGCGTTTTGCTTGCAATTTTTGCCAGTAAACGGCTCGAATTACGTGTATAATATTAATGCCATCAATCCCGAAAAAAAGGAAAACGCCTATGTACCTCAAGCATAGGCAGGATCTTAGATCGGGTGAGACTCATGGTTTTGGCAGCTTGCCCACAACATTGGGCTCGAGATAATACATCTTATTCAGCTCTTTATCACTCATGCCCGGGAATATTGCCAGTTTTTTCTGCACAATATCCTTTTGCTTCTCGTCTACAAAAGATCGGACATTGCCGGGAACCTTGTTGCCAAAAGGTGCCAGCTTTACTCCACCTTCTGCCAGTCCGTACCACCAATCCTGCCCGGGACGAGCATCCCAGGTCCCGTTATGCACAGATTCTACAATATCGGTCATAATGGGTTCCCAGTTCCAGACTGCGCCCGTGAGGTATACGCGAGGAGAGAAACGGCCTACATCTGAGCCGAAAGATATGAAGTAGATATTCATCTCATCCGCAGTTTGACCCGTCGCATCGGAATCGGACCAATGGGTTATGATATCGCATCCTTTGCTAATAAGTGATAAGGCCACGGCCCGCTCTTTTTCTGGGGCATACCAGTCTCCGATCCACTCTACGTACACCTTAGCTTGGGGGTTAGAAGATGCGACTCCCTTGGCAAAGGCATTGATGCCGATTATTACCTGGGATGTGGGAAGAGCCGCAACAAAAGCGATTTTTCCCGTCTTGGTCATATTGCCCGCCACGATTCCGGCAAGATACTGGGCCTCATAAATCCTTTCGTAATAAACTCCGGCATTGGGAGCCAGCTTTTCCGTCCCGCCCCCCCACATGAAAATGACATCCGGATATTCTGGAGCCACTTCTTTGATGGCATCTATGAAGTTGTAGCTGTGACAGAATATCAGCTTAGCTCCATTCTTGGCGTATTCTCTCAATATTTGGGATGCACCAGGACCGGCGGCATTCTCCCTCTCGGAAAGGTTAACAAAAGCTTGCTTCTGGGCCATTTGGGATGCACCCACGTGGGCCTCGTACGTCCAGCCATGGTCCCCCGCAGGGCCAAAATCGAGCAACGTCACATTCAGCACATATTTTCCCGAGGAGTCATTAACGGCTGCACCACCGCCAGCTACAGCCAAACCAACCAGGAAAAGAGCACAAAGAATTATTATTGATAGGTATTTCAATCAGACCAGCCTCCGTTCGACTTCACATAAGTATGTAATCGATTATCCTAAGAAAGTGATAAAGTTTCTTATCGAAAAATTGCGGTCAGGTCATTTTCCCTGCCCGCAATTTTTCCAGATCGTTTTGTAAATCCGCGCTCATCTTGGCACCATCGAGTTTGGACACCGCAAAAAAACCAAGTGCTATGGAATCGTACTTGATTCCCTGTAGATTTGCACCCGTAAAATCAGCGTTTTCGAAGGCCGAGATGTCAAAGACGGCACCACTCAGATCCGCACCGGTAAAGTTGGTATTATTCATATAGGTCTGGGCAAAACGAGTCTTTTGCAGGTTGGCACCGCTGAAATCTGCATCCAAAAAGTTCAGCAAAATTATGCTGGACGATCTTATGTTCGCCTTGCTCCATACAGTTCCAGTAAGTGTCATGCCATAAAGGTATGATCCTGTGAGGTCCGCTCCCGATAGGTCTGCGTCATTCAGAAACACGTTCACAAGTCTGACCCCGTTCATTTTGGTGTTTCTCAGATTTGCGCCGGTAAGGTCGGCGTAATCCAGGTTGACGTCCACCAGAGTGCAACCGGACAGATTTGCTCTCACCAAATATGCTCGGGTAAAGTCCGAACCGGTCAGATCGGATTTACTCAGGTCGGCTCCAAAGAGTTCCGATCTGGTGAACTGGCAATCTGTGAGACTGCTGCCGCTCAGATCCACCCAGCTCATTTTAGAACCGATCATGTTGGTGCGGGTCATATATGCACCATCCATGATCGCAAGGCTAAGATCAGCACCCAGGAGCCGGGCTCCATTCAAATTGGCGCCAGTCAGATTGCACCCACTGAGCAAAGCACCAGTAAGATCGGCGTTTTCAAGATTAGAGTTAGAGAGGTCGGAATCTTCCAGATGCGCTCCGGGCAAACTGGCACCGGACAGATCTGCACCAACAAATCTAGTATCGTGCATATAGGCTATTTCGAGATTTGCTCCCGATAGGTTCGCTTTGGAGAGATCGGAGCCAGTCAGACCGGAAGAAGCAAGATTCGATCCAGAAAGGTTCGCCATGCTGAAGTTTGTATAAGTCAGATTGGCAAACACAATCTGGGAATTGACTAACAGGGAGCCGACAAACTTTGCACCATGACAGCGGCTCTCCGAGATATCCGCACCGGTAAGATCTGCATTCGAGAGATCCACATCAATCATGTTAGCCCCAACCAGGTCTGCCCCAGACAAATTAGCACCTTTCAGAATCGCATCCTTGAGCATGACCCGCCTCATGTAGGCATTGGCTAGATTTGCCCCCTTCATATTTGAGGCGCTGAGATTGGCGGCCATAAGATCGACATCGCTAAGGTTTGCATCTACCAATCTTGCACCAGACATCCTGGCCTCTTCCAGGTTCGCTTTAGAAAGATCCGCATCGGATAGGTCTGCATCAATCATGTTAGCCCCAACCAGGATTGCTCCGCTCAGATTAGCACCAAACAATAGGGAATTCTGGAAGGTAGAACGTTCCATGAGTGAGCTTGTGAAGCTAGCTCCTGTCAGATTTGCATGGCTAATTTTCACTGCCCACAAGCTGGCACCATTCAGCTTGGCACCAACCAGAGTTGAATTATCCACCATGGACTGATCCATATAGGAACCAGATAGATCCGTTCCAGTCAGATTTGAGTATATCAAATAGTTAATGGGCAGGTAGGCACCTCTGAGGTCGGCATGGGAGAGATCGGAGCCGTGAAGATCAACGGCTGGCATGAATGCGCCACTGAGATTGGCTCCGATAAGCTTGGCGTTGGAAATGAAGGCTTGTACCAAAGAAGATCGGCTCAGGTTCGTTCCGCGAAGATCAGATCCTTGCAGCTCAGAATTATTCAAGTCTGTCCCGGACAAATCCAAGCCGCTCAGGTTCTTACCGGCGAAATCGGAACGAGAGTGGAATGGCTGATTAACGAATATGCTCCTCTGCGGAATACCGGAGAGACTAATATTGAAGCGTCGCAGTTCAATCATATCGAACATGTAATATTTAGGGAGCGTTTTTACTACAGGGATGCTGTCCACAGATTCGCCCCGCAGAATGCGAAGCGCCAGGTCAGCGGTCAGTCTGCCTTGGACCTGACCAGTGGTGATCACTCCGCCAAGCACACCAAAGCCCATATAAACATCCCGCGTTCCATAAATCGGAACAACGCTCGCGCTTCGAAGAAGCCATGCGCTCTCCTCATGAGTCAGAACTCTTCCCGCACGATCGCGATTGTAATTCAAGAGGAGAAGCAAACTGCCCTCTTGCAGAGCAGACGCATTTCGTTGTAGCTCCTCTACAGTCATGTTATCCCAGATAGTGAAGCTTATATTTGTTTTAAAATTCGGAAGGGTCTGGTTCACAACCTCCTGGTTGGCCTTGCCGGTGGCGGTCCGGTCGTTTACCATAACGATTTGCTTTGTATTCGGATGCAGGTTTTGCATCAGAGAAAGCGTGCCTGGTAGATCGAACGCCTCCACTACGCCCGTAAAGCCCTTCTTGCCGGCCAGCATCTTGTCTTCGAAGAAGTTTACTCCGCAAAAGACCACCGGGCTGCGGGGGAACAACTCGTCTCTGCTGTTTCGCAGGAACTGGAAGGCATCGTCATCGGAACAGATGATCACGTCAAAATGGCGATTCTTGTACTTATTTTGATATAATACCACCAATTCAGCCAGGCGAGTCTTTGTGGGTGCCTGCTTCTTGGTATCCATATACTCAAAAGAGAAATCTGCGGTGGGATAGTATATGGATAATTGATTTTCTATCTCGCTGCCAATGGAATCTGTCCACCTCAAGCCGGGATTATAAGAGGCAAGAATTAGAATTTGCAGCGATTTCTCTTCTTCAGCGGCTAAAGAACCCGTAACCAGAAAAGCGATCAGAAGAAATCCGATAATGAATTTTACCAAAGCTTGCATAATTTTAATCTCCTTACCAATTAGTTATTACTTGCAATACTTATTACTTCTCTTCATTTTTCTAAACTGGTTCATTCATAGAGACGCTACGGTTACATTGGCCAGTCCGGGATATTGACCATTGGGCACCAACTTGTAGACGGTACCATCTATTTGGACTTCGACGTGGTCTTTTTTAGGAAAGGCATCAAAATCATGTGTGACCAAAAAGAATGCAAGATCCTTCACGCCCATTCGTGGGTCCTCATTCTGAGATATAAAATTCGTGAGTGCCGAATTATCAGCCGCCGCGGATGACAAAGCTATAAAGGACTGTGATATAAGAAAGAAGAGAATTAGAGTCAGAATATGCAGATTAACACGATTATAAAAACCTGTTTTTCTTGTCATCGTTTTTCTCCCGGCAACAATCCAACGTTATTGTATTCCATGTACATATTTAGTTGTGATGCTCCCGGCACAATTAGCTATTTAAGCCGAAATTTCCATTTATAAACAATGATCTTTCAGATCCTGGACGCCAACTACACCTATGACTCTGATAGAAATCCACTGGTGCAGCTATTCGGCACGACCCCGAAGGGTTGGAGCGTTACTTGCCGTGTAGCAGGCTTTCGCCCCTACTTTTATGCAGGCGTGGAGGAAAACCTTAGAAGTAGCGCCCTAGAGGATCTTTTAGCACAGGGATTGGAGGTAGAGGAGGTGGAGCGCTTTTTGCCCATCGGCTTTCAGACCACCCCCCAAAAGATGCTCAAGATCACCACCCACGATCCCAAAGAGGTGAGAAGTCTCAGGGAAAGGGCCAAAGAGGTGACCGGCATCAAGGCCGTCTACGAGACGGACATTCTCTTCAAGAACAGGTTTCTTATCGACCGCTCTTTAGGCGGCATGGGATGGGTGGAGGCCCCCATTCCGGAATGGACCACAGGCGGCGGCGCGGCCAACGCTGCCTCGGCCCTACCGCCGATACACGTTGAGGCACTGCATCCGGTTTCGCATGAAACCAATGCACCGCTGCGCTTTATGAGCTTTGATATCGAGTGCCTGCCTGATCAAGGGGAGATGCCCAAGGCAGAAAAGTCGCCCGTCATTTTGATCAGCATGGCCTTTGAGCCGAAGTATCAGGGCAATAAGGACCTGGTGCTGGTGGGAAAGAATATTGACTGCCCTCGCTCTGACACAAGAGCCTGCCAGGATGAGTACGACCTCTTAGCCCAGTTTGTATCAATCGTTCGTGATTACAATCCGGATATCCTGGCCGGCTACAACTCCAATGAGTTCGATTTTCCCTACCTGCAGGAGAGGTGCAGGCAAAATCACGTGGAGGCGCGAGTGGGCCGGGACAACAACTCCTGGTACATAAGAAAGATCGTAAACAGAACCGACGTCTCCATTACCGGCCGGGTGGTGGTGGACTTGCTACCCATCATCCGCTCCTCCTACAGTCTCAAGCAGTACACCCTCCGAAACGCGGCTGCCGAGCTTCTTAGAATGGAGAAGTACGATGTGGATCCCAAAGAGATCGAGGCTCTCTGGGCAGAGAGTGGCGAGGGTCTATCCCGCTTCATCAGCTACTCGCGAAGAGATGCCGTATTGGCTTTGCACATGCTCCTCGACCTGCGGCTCATGGACAAGTACATCGCTCTCTCCCGGGCCAGCGGCTCATTATTACAGGACGTTGTGAACGGCGGGCAATCGGGCATGGTAGAGAACCTGCTCATGCGCCGCTTTCGCGAGCGGGGCCGGGTGGTGCCGCCCAAGCCCGATGCAGATGTCTCGGATGAGCGCTATGTAGAGAACGAGGGCCTGAAAGGGGGAGCCGTCCTGGTGCCGGAGAAGGGACTGGTGGAGGATGTGGTCATCCTGGACTACAAGTCCCTTTATCCCACCATTATGATGGCCCATAACCTTTGCTACACAACCGTATTGACACCGGGTTCACCAGAGGTAGACAGTGACTGCGTGGCAAAGATTGGCAGAGGGGAAAGCATCATAACTGCCCCCTCGGGCGGCAGGTTCGTCTCCCCCCAGGTCTCGCCGGGCATCATGCCTGCCGTCTTGCGGGAACTACTCGATGAGAGGACAGCGACCAAAAATCTGATGAAAAAGGCAGGCGAGAACGAGCGCCGCTTTTTGGATGCCAAGCAAAACGCCATGAAGATTCTGCTCAACAGCTTTTACGGCTACTCCGGCTACGCCCGCGCCCGGCTCTACAGCCTGGCACTGGCCAATGCCGTCACCTCATTTGGCCGGGAGAACATTCTCCGCACCCAGAAGATCATTGATGAGATCGGCTCGGCCTACGTGATAGACGGGGAGGTGGTCTTCAAGGATGCTCTGCCCTTCGGAAAGGCGGCAGAGAAATGCTTTGACCTCTTCGTGGTCTATGGGGACACGGACAGCGTCTTTGTGCGGCTGCGGCCCGCCGGGCCAGGGACGGGGGCAATCACACTTGAAGATGCCGAGCTGATCGGCAGAAAGATTGCAGAAACGGTCACCACCTCCCTTCCCGCGCCCATGGAGCTGATCTTTGAGGCCTTCGCCCGGCGAGGCATCTTCCTGGCCAAGAAGCGTTACGCTCTCTGGATCTTTGAGCAGGCGGGCGACGGCTGGAAGGATAAAATCAAGGTGAGAGGCATGGAGACGGTGCGCCGCGACTGGTGCGGCCTGACCTCCAAGACGCTCAAGACCTGCCTGGAGCTGGTGCTAAAAGAGGGCAAGGTGGAGGAAGCGGTAGAGCACGTACGCTCCGTAGTGCTCCGGCTGCAGAATCTGGATCTCTCTTTGGACCCGTCCTTCCTTGAGGACCTCACTCTGACGCGCCGCTACACAAAAAGCTCCGACTCCTACAAGAACAAGCAGCCGCATATTCAACTGGTGGAGAAGATCAGAGAACGGGGCGGAACTGTGCCGGGCGTGGGCGACAGAGTGCCCTTTGTCATCGTCCAGGGAAAGAGGGGCAAAAAGAACAAAGAGCTGTTCGTGAACCGGGCGGAAGATCCGATCTATGTTTTGGAGAAGAACCTGCCGCTGGACACAGAGTACTACGTGGAAAAGCAGATCTTGCCGCCCGTGCTGCGCATCTTCGAGAGCTTTGGGATCACCAGGGACCGGCTTTGCCCGGGAAAGGGGCAGAGCAATCTCTTCAGCTTTTGCGAGGCGCAAAAAGCGCAGAAGCAGAAATCGCTGTTTGATTTTTAGCACTTAGAAATTTAGGTCCAGGAATGACATAAATGATACGCCAGCAGAGCGATACAATGGGAATAGCATCTATCGGCTATTACATTCCAGAGAGCACCATCACCAGCAGCGAGATATCGAAACTCTCCGGTATACCACAAGAGGTCTTCAGAGAGAAGATCGGCATGGAAAAAAAGCACATCGCCGCCCCGGATGAGCAGCCCTCGGATATGGGCATTCGCGCCGCCAGGCAGGCTGTCCAAAGGGCGGGGATAGATGCGAGAGATATTGGAATCATCGCTTATTGCGGTGCCAGCTTTTATGACTACAGTATGTGGTCGCCGGCTGCCAGGATTCAAGCGGCTCTGGGGGCAGATGATTGCTACGCTTTTGAGGTCAAGAACGGCTGCAACGGCGGAAACCTGGGCATCAATTTGTGCAAAAACCTGGCGTTAGGCCATCCGGAAAAGGAGTATGCCCTGGTTGTATGCTCGGAAAAGCTTTCGCCATTCATTGACTATACCGATAAAAGATCACTTTCTCTCTTCATGGTTGGGGACGGGGCTGCGGCCGCCCTGCTCAAGAAAGGTGAGGCGAAAAACCAGCTACTTGAATACGCCTCGATAACAGATGGATCAACAGTCGATTGCATTAAAGTTCCACTGGGCGGGACAAAGATGCCCTATGGCCAGACAGCTCACGATAGCCGGAGCAAATACATCTGTGTGGACGACCCCGATTGGCTGGATCGCATTCTATCCCAAACCTACCTGGACAATTATAACAAGGTGATAACAAGAGCCGTACAAACGAGCGGCTACTCGCTAGAGGACATTGATTTTCTCTTCACCAACCAGGTTAAAAGAAGCCTCTCAAGAGATATATTTCAATCCGTGGGCTTGAGCGAGAGAAACACACTGACCTCCATTGAAGATTATGGCCACATGGGCACGGTTGATACCCTCTTCAACCTGGGGCGGGCGATAGAAGAGAGGCGGATAAAGCCGGGCGATCTAATAGTTATCGCAAGCAGTGGAGCGGGATTCACCTGGGCGGCCATGGCGGTGAAGTTTTGCGAGGCAAGATGAATGAAGTTCTGGATCAGATCCGCGTTCACGCCATTGGCGTCCAGGAACTCATGCGTTCCTTTTGTGGTGAAGATGTTGCATAACTTCGAGACCAGAGGGACTGTGCGCGATGCCCAGGGATTGGCCTCCAACACAAAAACCGTATCGTCAGCAAGGGCATGGGAGAAGGACAAGACGGAAAACTATCTACAGATTTGATGGGTGAACCTCACTTCAGGAGTTCAACAAATTCATCCTTTGATAGATTCGCCTGGTGTAGAATGGAAGCTTCATTAGGCTGATACCTCGATCAAGGCGGTGAACTTGTGCGCCGAGGTCAAGGCTGCATCCAAATCTTCTCGCATCCCTAGCTCTTTTGCATTTTCCAGATAAAGCTCCAGGGCTTCCTTCAGATTGCTCAGGGCCTCTTGTGGTGTGTCTCCACAGCTTGCGACCCCTGTTTCAGGAGACTTTGCTACCCAGACACACTCCTCTTCCCACAGCGTAGCAGTTAGATTTAGCTTCTTCATCTTCATCGACCCCGGATTGGCTTGAAAATCCGTACTAAATTACTAACGGTCTAACCTCATTAATCCTTGTATGTCAATGATTTGCACTGGGCCAATGAACTTGTAGGGGGGCGACTTCCTCTCCACCCAAAGGATAGGAGCTTTATGTTATCATCCACTATCCTATTACTATGAGAATTATTTCTGCAGAAGAGATGACAGCTCTCGACACCAATTGCAGATATTTCGGCCTGCTGCCCTTGCAGCTCATGGAGAATGCGGGCGGCGCAGTAGCACGGGAAGTTATGGCTAAAGCCAAGGGAAAGAAGATCGCAATTGTTGCCGGCCGGGGCAATAACGGCGGCGATGCCTTTGTCGCCGCCCGCCACCTGATGGGCTTTGATGTAACCGTTTATCTTTTGGGCCGTTCCAGGGATATCGCTACAGAGGAGGCGAGAAGGAATTGGGAAATTCTGGAGCGACTAGGCTATGACTTGCGCATGATTATGGACAGCACGGATCTGGCCCTGGGTGAATGCGACCTGATAATAGACGCAATCTTCGGCACGGGCGTACGAGGCCCCGTCTTGGGTCTGGAGGCCCAGGCAATAGAAGCCATCAATTCCTCGGGAAAGCTGGTGATCTCGGTCGATGTTCCGAGCGGCCTCGGAACCAACCAGGTGGTGAGGGCCGATGCCGTGGTGACCTTTCACCGACCAAAGCCCGACATGACCGGCAATGTCGTCGTAGCGGATATAGGCATACCACCTGCGGCAGAGTTTTTCGTGGGAAAAGGCGACCTGTGGCTGATGGGAAGAAGGTCCCAGAAGAGCCACAAGGGCGACTCCGGACGGATACTGGTAATCGGCGGCGGGCCATACACCGGTGCGCCGGCACTCTCCGCCATGGCTGCTCTCCGAGCGGGAGCGGACATTGTCACCGTAGCCGCACCAAAGGCCGCAGCCAGAACCATCTCCTGCTATTCTCCCAACCTGATCGTCCAGGAGCTGTCGGGGGATCACCTCTGCCCTGACGACCTTACAATTCTGGTGGAGCTGATTGCCAGGCACGATGTGGTGGTCATGGGCATGGGACTGGGAAGACATGCAGAGACGGTTGCCACATTGGCAAAGATCATGCCTCTCTGCAAGAAGCCGGTGATAGATGCCGATGCCCTGCAACCGCAGCTCCCCTTGAAGGGCATTGTCACGCCTCATGCCGGCGAGTTTCGGAGAATCAGCGGCATTGCTCTGGTCGATCTGGACTACAGAGAGAGGGTAGAGCCGCTAAAAGTTTATGCCAGCGAAAAAGGACTGGTGGTCCTGCTCAAAGGCAAGGTCGATCTGATCTCCGATGGCGAGGTGGTGCGAGCCAATACCACAGGAAATCCGGGCATGACCGTAGGTGGAACGGGAGACGTCCTGGCGGGAATTACGGCCGCATTTTACGCTCGAAGCTCCGCACTGCGGGCAGCAACGGCAGCAGCCTTTGTTAATGGCAGGGCCGGCGATCTGGTCTATCCAGAGAAGGAATTCGGAATGGTTGCCACAGACGTGATCGAGAAGATTCCAGAGGCTATGAGGCTGTGAGAACTTGACTGAAGATGAAAAGCTGGCGGGAATGGTAGATATCACGGGAAAGCCAGCCGTTTTCAGAAAGGCCACGGCCACGGGATCGATCCGGCTGCAAGAGGCTAGCGTTGAGGCCATAAAAAGGGGCCAGGTGAAGAAGGGGGACGTACTCACCACGGCCAGGCTGGCGGCCATCCTGGCGGTTAAGGACACGCCTCGTTTGATCCCACTCTGCCACCAGATACCAATCACCGGACTGGAGGTGAACTTTGAGATTGAGGAGAGACGAGTCAGGGCAACAGTCACTGTAACGTCAGTGGGAAAGACGGGCGTGGAGATGGAAGCACTGACCGGGGTTACGGTGGCACTGCTCAACGTTTGGGATATGGTCAAGTACCTGGAGAAGGACGAGACGGGGAACTATCCCGAGACAGAGATGGGAAATATTCGGGTGCTGGAGAAGAAAAAAGGGATTAGCTATGGCCGCTAATAGAAAAAGATATGACGCCCTCAGAACCATGTCTGAGGGATATCTGCTTCGATGCAAATTTGCCATACCATTTCCAGGGCGATATGATTATTCAGTCATCGGCCCTACAAGCAACTGCTTTGGCCGCTTTCAGTAGCGGCCTTCGCGTATGCATCTTTGGCATCGGTCGTATCTTTAGCGGCCTTATCGGTTAAAACTTTGGCAGCGGCCTGATCAGTAGCGGCCTTATCGGTTGCATCTTTGGCAGAAGCCGTATCAGTAGCGGCTTTTGCAGCATCCTGACCAGCTGCTGCCTTTTCAGCTTCAGTCTTAGCATTGGCAGTTGCCGTTTTGGCAGCGTCCGTATCCTTAGCGGCCATATCGGTTGCAACTTTGGCAGCGGCCTGATCAGTAGCGGCCTTATCGGTTGCATCTTTGGCAGTAGCCGTATCTTTAGCGGCCTTATCGGTTGCGTCTTTGGCAGAAGCCGTATCTTTAGCGGCATTCGCGGTTGCGGCTATGGCAGCGGCCATAGGGCCAATTATTTCCATCTTGCGTTTGCAGGAATTATCCCCAATAGATTTTGTTTTAATTGTGATATCGTATTCCTTGCCGAGATTTTTCACCAAAATTTCCTCTAGATTCTTATTCTCACTATCATTTAATCCAAGGGGGATATTCAGATCTTTAAAGGCTTCACTACCGAATCTGATTACATCTTTATCTATTAGGGTGCTCCCCCCATCCTTTATGACAACTCTATCCAATTGGAATTCCAATCCTTTGCGATTAGATACTTTTATTTGAATTTCTCCCTTCTTGGGATCATAAGTCACATTCTCAATATCCAAATCAGCTTGGGCGGTCCCTGCCACTTCAGGCTTTTTATAAGCATCTGAACTGGCTTTAGATCCGAAGTAGAAGGCAACTACGATGCCCACCAACTGGATATACTGAGTAATGATTTCCTTGTTTCCACTCCCCTCAATATTCCCGCTAAGAGCAAAGAAAACAACTACCAAAAGCCCGAGGACAAGAAGCCCCGCTATGGTCTTCCTCATTTCACCTGGCTCACTGCCCATCATCCTAAAATGCGCATAGAGCATCAGCAATATTGCCCCGAATATTATCAATGCGAGCACTACCGGTGTCACCAATGCAAGAGAGCTACTCATTCCGGTAGTTGCTCCATTTATTGCATACCTTGACATTTGCGCAAGGCTGATCAGCAGATATAATCCCAAGAGCAGAAGGAAAAAGCCAGAAACTATTTGTATTATGGGTTTTCTATCCTCTTTAATGTCTTTGTTGATTGAAGAATCTGATCTTAATAGCCCTTTTTTGAGTACAATTCCACCAAACACGATAATAACGAATGCGACCAGGCCAATTAAAATAAGCACTAATCCGTTTGGTGCGGAATCTGCAGCCTTCGGTATTGAGTAGCTGAAGTTTAATTTGTTCTCTTTAGTTGTAACCTCGTTTAGGTTGTACCCTTCTCTTGGAAAGGATGGTTGGAATTGATCACCACTTGACGCTCTTACAATACCTGAGACAGATATATTACTGAAACTATACATCCCATTTTTATCTGTCTTTTTGGCATTTTCTCCTAGATCCAAAAGTGAATTGCTATTCGTATCAATGTATATTGTATAGTTTTGCAGAGGCGGCTCCGATGGATCCAATTTCCCGTTGGAATTCACGTCCAAGAACGTTATCCCTGATATGGATATATTTCCCTGTGCAACCGCAAATTGCGCAAATCAAACTGCGTGCGGCCACCCCACCCTAAAGGGATGGGG
>JANYKI010000126.1 GCA_025361645.1 Methanothrix sp. | reverse complement strand
GCCGGTCCTGAGCCTGACCTTGCTGTGCAACGCCAACCTCACCAACCAGAACTTCACCAACACCAAGAAAATGTGCATCAGCGGCTACAAGCTTGATGACTGCACCAAGGCTGGCATAGGCGGCTGGACGGTCACCCTGAGCAACGGCAGCTACACCGTCACTCAGACCACAGATGCCAGCGGCAGGTATGAGTTCTGCGGCCTGATGCCGGGAGCTTACACTGTACGGGAAACGGTCAAGAGCGGCTGGGCACCAACAACCTCGCCGGTCCTGAGCCTGACCTTGCTGTGCAACGCCAACCTCACCAACCAGAACTTCACGAACCAGAAGCTTCTGTGCATCGAGGGTCGCAAGACGGACGACTGCACCAAAGCCGGTCTGCCCGGCTGGGAGATGGTTCTGACCAACAGCAGCGGCACAGTGAGCACTGCCACAACCAACGCCACCGGCTACTACGAGTTCTGCGGCCTTGTCCCTGATTACTACCAGGTCTGCGAGGTAATGCAAGCAGGCTGGATGGCGGTTGGAGATAGCTGCCGGAATGTAACCGTTAGTTGCTCGAATTGGAGCGGCATAGACTTCGTGAACACCCGACTGTTCTTCATCGAAGGCCGCAAGACCGATGATTGCAGCGAAGCCGGCCTGCCCGGCTGGGAGATGGTGCTCACCAACAGCGATAAACAGGAGGTGGCAAGAACAACCACCGACGCCACAGGATACTACTGGTTCTACGGCCTTGTCCCTGACAGCTACCAGGTCTGCGAGGTAATTCAAGCAGGCTGGGTGGCGGTTGGAGAAAGCTGCCAGAATGTAACGGTTAGCTGCTACAATAGGAGCGGCATAGACTTTGTTAACACCCCCCGGTTGTGCATCAGCGGCCAAAAGCTGGATGGTTGTGCCGCTGGCCTTGCCAACTGGCCAATCACTCTGAGCAGCACCAGCGGTTACAATGCCACCACGGTCACAGACCACGATGGACAGTATAAGTTCTGTGATCTAGCCCCTGGCGAATACCAGGTATGCGAGACCCAGCGGCCCGGCTGGATTCCTATAAGCCCCATCTGCCAGAATGTAACCCTGAGCTGCGTGAATAAGACCAGCGTAGACTTCGCTAACGTTCAACTGCTTTGCATCTCCGGCCGCAAGACCAATGACCGCAATGGTATGGGCCTCTCCGGCTGGACGATCACACTGAACAACAGCAGCAACCAGGTGGTGGCAAGAACAACCACCAACGCCACCGGATACTACCGGTTCTGTGACCTGTTCCCCGATAACTACCAGGTCTGCGAGACCATGCAGCCCGGCTGGAGGCCTGTAACCCCAAGCTGCCAGGATGTAACCCTAGGCTGCTTCAATAGGTCCGGCATAGACTTCAGGAACATCCCCTTGCTGTGCATCGAGGGCCGCAAGGTTGACGACTGCACCGGCGAAGGGTTGCCGGGCTGGCAGATAGACATCTGCAATCCGCAAGCAGGATGCTACATAACCGAGACCAACGCCACAGGCTACTTCCAGTTCTGTAACCTCATCCCCGGCACCTGGACGGTTTGCGAGCAAGTCATTGACGGCTGGAGGAATGTAACAGAAAGATGTGTCGAAGTAGATATCACTGAAGCCAATGTCACCAACCTGGAGTTCCGCAACGCTCGCCTGAACTGCCTGTCCGGCTACAAGCTGAACGAGCGCGGCAATGGCATCTCCGGCTGGACCATCGAGGCCAGGAATAGCGCGGGCGTCCTTGTGGGAAGTGCCTTAACCGACTCAAACGGCTACTGGGAGATTTGCCAGCTTGAGCCCGGAACCTACGAAGTAAGTGAGGTAATGCAGGGCAACTACAAGCCGGTGACACCTGCAACAGTGACGGTGGATCTGATAAGCTGCTCCAACCTGAGCAAAATCAACTTCACCAACACCCTGCCCGGCTGCCTGGAAGGCTTCAAGCTGAATGATAAGGGAGAGGGCTTGGGCGACTGGACCATCGAGGCCAGGAACAGCTCAGGAGATCTTGTCGGAACCGCCCTAACAACGCCCACTGGCTTCTGGCAGATCTGCGGCCTTGAGAATGGCACCTACACGGTCTGCGAGGTCTTGCAGCCCGATTGGGTCCAGCTCCTTCCTGTAGGGGATTGCTGGACTGTGCTCATGGAGGGACAGAATGTCTCAGACCTTAATTTCACCAATACCCTGACCCGGTGCATCTCAGGGCGCAAGATCGACACCATCACCCTCGAAGGCCTGGGCGACTGGACCATCACAGCTACGGACGATTCCGGACAGGCCAAGAGTGCAGTTACCAATGCTACCGGCTACTGGCAGATCTGCGGACTGCAAAAAGGCAATTACACGGTCTGCGAGACCCTGAAGCCCGGCTGGACGCAGATCAGTCCTTCCGGCCCTGAATATCCGAATGGATGCTATCTCATCACCGTGGGTGATGTGAACATCACCAACCTGGACTTCGGCAACGATCCGCACGGCCTGTGCATCTCCGGTCATAAGTACAGTAACAGCACCGGTGATGGCCTGGGCGGCTGGACCATCACGGTCAGCAACGCCACGAACCAATTGACTGCCGTCACCAATGACACGGGCTACTGGCAGGTCTGCGGCCTGTCATCCGGACCTTACACGGTATGCGAAGTGCCTCAAGCCGGCTGGAAGAATTCCACCCCGGTCTGCCAGAGTGTCACGCTGGTAGATGTAAACCTCACTGGCCTGGACTTCTACAACGAGCAGTCCGAGCTCCTATGCCTCTCCGGCCACAAGTACGACAACAGCACCGGAGAGGGCCTTGCCGGCTGGACCATCCAGGTGACCAATGCCACTAGCACATTGACAACCACCACCAACGCCACCGGCGATTGGCAGGTCTGCGGCCTGTCAGCCGGACCTTACACGGTATGCGAAGTGCCTCAAGCTGGCTGGAAACAGGTTTCACCAGCCGAGGGCTGCTACCAGAGAACTTTGGTAGATGCAAACATCAATGGTTTGGACTTCTACAACGAGCCATTCAATGTGGTCCATAAAGTCGCAGATAAGACATCCGTGCAAAGAGGTGAGGAGATAACCTACACCATCACTGTCTGCAACTACGGCAACACAACATGGCAAAATGTGAATATCACTGATGTATTCAACTACCCGGTGGAGATACTGTATCCGGTTCAGACTGTGGGAACCAAGATAAGCTGGATAGTCAATGAAATCCTCCCGGGAACCTGCCAGGACTTCATAGTCATTGCCCGGGTTCCCAAGGTTGACACGAAATTCGATATGGAGCAGAGTGTATCCGGTGAAGGATTCGTAAACGTACATAACGACTACTCGACATCTCTGCAAGGCCTCGCACTGAGGAACTGCGTATATGTGCAGGTGGATAAGGAGACTTACTCGGACTGCGCAATCGTCGGAATCGGAAAGGAGCTGGGAACGGAGATAATGACCAAGGAGCACGGAAGCGGCCAATACGTCACAGAGCATGAGCTGAAATACAACTCCAAGAACTTCTCCATCGAAGACAAAGAGGACGTCTCGGCGGTCTATGCACCTACCAAGTTCAAGCTCCCTGCCAACCGGTCCATAGATTACAACACGCTCTGGATCAAGAAATACAAGGCTAAGAACTTCATCACCGGCGCCTCCATGACCGAGGAATACACCTTCGCCACAAAGATCGATCGGGATGGGAGCCTTAAGGTTGACAAGAACGAGTCCATCATGAATATCAACTCCTCCTTCGTAGGCCAGGCCCATCTGGGATTCCTGAAGAAATCCGAGCCGGGCGCTCCGGCCAAGGCCACGCCCGTCTTTGAGATGCAGGAGGACTACACCGGATCTTTCGGCATCCAGGAGAAGGTAAGCGAGTACGGCAAGAACGTTGAGTCCAACAAGTCCGCAACCGGTGTGGGCTATGTGGCGGTGGATAAGAGAATCAGGGACACCCAGAGAACCTACGAGTCGGGCTCGGGCTCCTACCAGGTCGAGGAAAAAATCGATACGCCCACCAGCTACATTTACAAGGATCTAAAGGTGGGCAGCCGGCCCAGCAGCTTCAGCTACACACCCCGGGTAAAAACATCCCAGGATCTGCTCTGGAGCGAGGGCATGCTCTCCAAGAGCGGCGACACAACTTTGCGGGGCGGCGCTCTCATGAAAGGCAATGACACCCGCGCTCTGGCCAAGTTCAACGCCAGTTGCCCCTCGGGCAGCAGCCGGGACAATCGTACGGTAAGCTACATCAGCGAAAAGTACACCGGAATCGAGAGCATGGAGAAGACCACGGAAGCACGCGGTCTCAATGAGATGAGCACAGAGGCCACTTTCCAGGGAACAGCCGACTACCGGGCCATCATGACCGGACCCAACAAGACCAATGAGGTGGATAACGAAGAGCGTTATGTGGGCAGCTACGACATCAAGAGGCATATCCTCCAAACCGGCGTCTCCAAGTACGATGTGCCTCACATGACCGTGTCCAAAGACGGAACGACCATTAACCGCTGGTACAACGGCACCAATGCCACCATTGCCCTCTACACCATCCACATAACCAATGACGGCAATAGGGCTCTGGCCCCCATCCAGGTAATGGATAGGTTCCCGCCGGGCACAGAATACGTCTACTCATCCATCAAACCGTCATCTTTGGGCAAGACCCGTGCCAACTGGACGCTGACCCACCTGGGCATAGGAGACAACGTGGACATTGAGCTGGAGCTGAATGTCACTGAGTCTATCACCTTCGGAGATCTGGTCAATCGGGTGGATGTGTACGGAGGCTACAGCGGCGGATGGGTGAACGCGGCCAGCTACGCCGTCATACCCGTCAACTGGCTGGGCTGCTGCTCACCGGAGCTGGCTATCGAGAAGACGGCCACCGTCGAGCCGTCCGACCAGACCCTGATAGATTACAGGATAGTCCTGCAGAATCTGGCCAATTACCCCATGGCGGTAACGGTTGTGGATTACCTGCCGGCTACTCTGCAAATCGTCGAGGCCAATCAGACGCCTGCCAAATACGGTCCGGGAAGGGTGGAGTGGGTCTTCAACACCGTTCCCGCTGGCAAAGTCATAACCATCGATTATGTGGCTCGGGCTCTAAGAGATGGCCCGCAGGTTAACAAGGTCAAGGTGCGCGGCGTGGCCATAACCGGAGAGGGCACCGCATCAGCAGAGTCGGAGGCCTCTGTCATAGTCAAGGGAACGGGCAGCCAGCCCTACACCACCAGGTATGACGGATGGCAGCCCCCTGGCTGGGATTTCAATATGTCGGAGGAGGGGTGGAACACAGGAGATGTTGGCGTCTCAGCGGAAGACGAAGCATAATCAATCGCATGGAGACCGCCGGGGTCTCCATCCGTCTATTTTTTCCCTTTTAACCTATTTTAATATTTATATTATCATTAATACGCCTGGGGCATATTAATAAACCTCAGGAGAGATATGCCTGAACCGAAGTGACCAAGATCAATTGTGGTGAGAAATAAGATGTCATCAATGGTGGTCGAAGAGACCCGCGATAGGATAAAGGCCTGGCTGGTCCAGGAGGAACTGTTCAAGGAAGAGGTCCCGCATGAGAATCTTTACTTTCAGCTGGCAGCAGAGTTTCCCGCACAGTCCGGCCGGCATTTATCCATTATTCAGCCTAAAAACCACGAGGACATGATAGTAGTATTCAGCCGGATAAGGCTGGCCGACTCGCACCAGATGGCTCTGTCTGCTATGCCTCCCAAGGAGAAAGAGCGCTTGATTTGGCAGATGCGCTATGATCTGCTCTTCCAGGATTCCAGTTTTGAGATAGAGCCGGCGGGAAGCGATATGCAGAGCATTCGTTTCACGCGAGAGATCTATTACGATGGTCTCACCAAGAACGAGTTGATGGAGGCCATTAGGAATAACTTCAAATGCGAGCTTTATGTGGTCTGGAAGTTCCAGGAGATCTTTGGGGGAGGGCCGACAAACAGGATTGCGGGCCCGCCCGAGCCCATGTACAGTTAAGATATCTCGTAGGTCACGGTCACGCTGGCTGTGATCTCCATCTTGCCTGGCAGAATTGGTGTGGCAACGTCAAACGCGGCGCTCCTGGATGCGGCAGCAACATATCCGTAGCCCTCCGAGATTTCCAGCACCCTTCCCAGCTTCACCTTTGCTGCCTTGGCGGCAATCTCTGCTTTCCTCTGGGCGTCCAGAATGGCCATAGTCAGGGCCAGGTCTTTTTGCGGCCCGGGATTTTGCAGGTCGAATGTAACCTCCTGGATGCTGTTTGAGCCTGCTGATACGGCGGCGTCCAGTACCCTTCCCACGTCTGTGGTATTGTTCAGGTTCACGGTTACTGTATTCGATGCTACAAACAGCGGGGCTTTTTGCTTCTCTCCAGCCGTGACCGGCACATCCTGAGGCTCTGTGCCCAGGGTATAGCCGCTGGTCTGAATTTCACTTTCGGTAATTCCGGCAGTTAGCAATGCGGTTATGGTCTCATTCATTTGCCTGGCATTTTCCGTTGCAGCAATTGCAGCGCTGGCGTCTCGTGTCTGCACGCCCAGCACAATCGTCGCCCTGTCCGGAGCAGCACTCACTTTGCCTTCACCCTGCACGATCAGCTTGGACACATTATTCTCTACGGCGTTAGCTGACGCTGCTACCAGGAACAGGAGCAAAATTCCCAGAAATACTATGCGTATATTTTTCATGATAATAGAATTGGTCTAAAAAGCTTTATAGATTATGGTTGCAAAAAAATATTATATTTCAAACTCATATGTTACTATTACGTAGGACGTGACATCCACCATACCGAGCTGTGCCGAGCTGCCGTAGTAATTGTTGAGGGCAAGCGGATAGCCGTAATCTGATATGTCCAGCACCTTTCCTAGACGCACACCCTCCGAGGCCGCCAAACCGGCGGCATTCTCTTTGGCATTGGCCACCGCTTTCTGGCGAGCTTGCGTTGCAGCCTTGCCAGCATCGCTTAGGCCGTACCCTGCGACATCGGCCTGAGCCCCGGCGGAGCGGGCCGCTTCCAGCACCTGGTTGATCCGGGACGAATCGGTGCTCTTGAGACGGACGTTCAATGATCGCTCTAAGGAAGAGGCCTGAGCGGTGTTATTCTCGCATACCGTGCTATTGTTTACTCTCTTGCAGACCTTGCTGGTAGACTGAAAGCTGGAAACACCGTTGGACTGGCCCGGCAAAATCTCCTCATCTTTCACGCCTGCCGCCTTCAAAGCATCGATTACCCCGCCCATCTTCTCCTGGACCGCCGCCTGGGCTGCCGTCATATTATTAATGTTGCTCTCCACAGAGACGGAGACGATCGCCGTATCCGCAGGAACGGTCACTGTTCCCTCGCCCACAATGGTCAAAGTGGGATTAGTGCCCACTGCCATTGCTGGGTGCAGGGCAGTGATCATAATGCCGAATATTATAACTAACCACTTCATGTAATCCCCAATATGCGTATAGTTTTCAAAGATATTAAGGGCTCGCTTGACGAATGAGGACATCGAAGGATGGTTTTTTAAGATGGTGCCTTTTGCCGTTGATTCTACAAAATTTTTATATAGATCCTGATAGACAAGGGATAGAGCCATTATGGCAAATGTCATTCCTCGACCATCATCTTTAATTTTAGTATTCACATCGATACTGTTCATGAGCAAGATCGGAAAGGCGATAAGACTGGAGCGCATTTTGGATCGCAAGACTCACAGAACGGTCATTGTACCCATGGATCACGGCATCTCCGTAGGCCCCATCGCCGGCCTGACGAACATGCCGGCCACGGTGGACAAGGTAGCTGAGGGCGGCGCCAATGCTGTTTTAGGACACATGGGCCTGCCGCTGCACGGCCACCGGGGCTATGGACGCGATATCGGATTGATTATCCATCTCTCGGCATCGAGTTCTCTTGGTCCCGATCCCAATCACAAGGTTCTTGTGACTGAGGTGGAGGATGCCATAAGAGTGGGCGCTGATGCCGTAAGCATTCACGTCAATGTGGGTGCGGATGATGAAGCGGAAATGCTGCATGATTTGGGCAGAGTAGCCCGAACCTGCGATCTGTGGGGCATGCCCCTCATTGCCATGATGTACCCTCGCGGACCGAAGGTCAAGTCCGAGCACAATGTGGAGTACGTCAAGCTTGCCGCCCGAATCGGTTCCGAGCTTGGGGCTGATATTGTCAAGACCAACTACACCGGCTCTCCTGATACCTTCAAAGAGGTTGTCGAGGGCTGCAGCGTGCCGGTAGTCATCGCCGGAGGACCCAAGATGGACACGGAAAAGGACCTATTGCAGATGGTCTATGATGCAATATTGGTCGGAGCGACCGGTGTCGCCTTCGGCAGAAACATCTTCCAGGCGAAAAACCCGACGCTTCTGGTCAAGAAGCTGTGCGCCGTGGTTCATCTGGGCTATAGCGCCGAAGAGGCGGAGAAGGTCGTACTCTAAGCGATCTTCACTCTTTTTATTGAGATTGGTAGGATACTAATACCGAAATTTGACCGCAAGCTATATCCACTTCCAAGAATACATTAGGAAGCATGAAGTCCATAGCACTCCTTCTACTGGCCTTTTTCCTGGTAACCATTCCGCCTGCCGTTAGCCAGGATGCCAATTATTGGCTTATTCAGACCCAGAGCGATTACAACAACAAATCCTACTCCCTGGCCTTGCAGGACATCGATGAATACCTGGATCTGAACTCCAGCGATACCTGGGCCTGGAGCTTCAAAGCCAATATTCTCCGCATTATGAAACGATACAGTGAAGCCGTAGACAGCTTTGACCAGCTCATCCTCCTGGACGGCTCCAATGCAGAGGCTTACAACGACCGGGCCCTGGTCCTTTCCGGTGGCATGAGGCAGCATGAAGAGGCCTTAAATTCTCTGGAGACGGCCTTGCAGATCAACCCCAAAAATGCCAATTATTGGTTTAATAAAGGCATGATCCTGGAGGAAACGGAACGATCTAAGGAGGCATTGGAGGCCTACAGCCAGGCCGCAGCCTTAAACCCGTCACTTGATATGGCCTGGTATCGGCAAGGTAGGATCATGGCTATGCAGGGTAGTTTCAACGAGTCTCTTCCTCTCCTGGACAAGGCGATCGAGCTCAATTCCAAGAACGCTGATGCCTGGAACACCAAAGGATTGGTTTTAATGGAGCTGAATTCTGTCGAGGAGGCGCAAAACTGCTTCGAGAAGGCCGTAGCTTTGGGTCCGTCCAACAAAAGTTTCCAGAACAATCTGCAAAAGGCGCAAGGGGGAATGGAAAGGAAGCCCGAGAAGACCATAGAGTTTGAAAAGTGAGCTATGATCTTTAAATATTTTTATTCTAAATCTAAGAAATTGTGAAGTACACAGTGCAGCCTTTGTCCACAACCGATTCTATCCACATTCTTCCCCCATGAACTTCGATAATCCTCCGGGAGAGAGCCAGTCCTGCATGGGAATTTTCCGCCTCGCTGCCCCGATAAAATAACCGGAATATATCTTTCTGCATTACCGGATCTATGCCCTGGCCGTCATCCTTGACAAAAAATACGGTCTCGTCCCCTTTGACCTGATATCCTATTTCGATCTTTAGCGGCCCAGTATTACCTGCATACCGGATACAATTCTCGATCAGATTCACCAGGACATCCACGATCCTGGCCCTGTCCACGTTCACCAGGGGAAAATCATTGGCTACGGTGACCCTGGCTTCGCTGGAGCTGATCTTATCGGCTGCCAGACTCAAAGCTTCCTGAACAATCTCGCCATAGGGGACCCGTTCTCTGGTATTCGATAGCTTGCCTATGCTCGATACATCCAGGGCCCTGACCAAAAGAGCCTCCATTCTCTCCACGGCATCCCCGACCAGGCCCAGATCGATTTCAATCCTCTGCCGGCCGCCGGATGCAATATCCTTCTTGAGATAGCCAAGAAACCCCTTGATGGTCACCAGGGGCAAAATGAGGTCATGAGAAATGGCATAGACCAGTTGTTCAATCTCGTCATACCTCTCCTTCAATTCTATGGTCCTCTCGACAACCTTCTTCTCCAGATTGTTCTGGGCTAAGAGAAGCTCTTCCTCGGATTTTTTGCGCTCGATGGCGTAGCTGATGGAACGGCGAAGCAGTCTGTCGTCCACTTCTCCTTTCACCAGATAGTCCCCTGCGCCTTCCCGAACCGCTTTCACAGCCAGCTCTCGGTCGCTTAGGCCGGTCAATATCAGTATGGGAATTTTGGGCATTTTTTTATGAATTTTGTAGAACGTCTCCAAACCAACGCTGTCGGGAAGATTCAAATCCAGGAGCACGGCGTCCACATCCTTTGTGGTCAGGAATTCAAGCCCTGAAGAAAGACTATTTTTTATAGTCAAATCAAACATTGCAGAGGAAACGCCGCCCTCTGTGCCGGAGGCGTTCCGTAAATACTCCTTGATCAGCCTTGCATCTACCTCATTATCTTCAATGAGAAGAATTTTAATGGCATTCCGGCTCACGTATCTCATCTCTCAGGGGCAATCTGGCTGTCTCGAACCAGAATCGTTTTATGGAATTCATCATTTCTACGAACCTATCCAGCTCCAGCGGTTTGACCATATAGCAATTGGCTTGCATCCGGTATGAGTACAAAATGTCGCTCTCGGAATCTGAGGTGGTCAAGATCGCTACGGGAATATGTTTGATCAACGCATCACTTTTAATCTCCCTAAGCACCTCGCGTCCGTCTTTTTTGGGCAGATTAAGGTCGAGTAATATAAAGTCGGGGCTCCTCGCCCGGGCATGAATCCCCTCTTTGCGCAAAAAGGCCAGCGCTTCCATTCCGTCTTTGGCAATGCTAAGTTTGATGCGAATTTTCCCGTCTCGGAGCGCCAGCTCGGTCAGACGCGCATCAGCCGGGTTATCTTCTACCAGTAGAATCTCCATTTTGTCTCTCTTTGTCCTTTGCAAAGATCCCTCAGGCGTTTTTCGCATCCATTGGCAGAGTGAAATTGAATGTGGAGCCTTTCCCCGGCAGAGATTCCACCCAGATACCGTTGTCCCGAACGGAAAATATCCAATCATCTACCTTGCCAACGGCTGATATCTCCACCCGAGGTGCTTATTCTCCATGAATTTTCAGAGCATTTCCTATCATATTTTGAAATTGTTGAGTCATTTGCGGTTCATCTGCAAATATTGATGGCATCTAACCATATATAATTGTGCCTCTGGTTCCCTCCAGAACATACTTGAGATTTTGAATTTATATTTGTATGGAATACTAAATTTTCATTATGTGTTGGGTCTCTCTCCTCGTGTTTACCCTTGAATACGCCAGTAGATTATCTTATCGATTAGGCAATCGTTATTGCCAGCCACCTGGCAAGCAGTTCTGCCAGTTCTCTTTTCTGGACGGGTTTGGCAATGAAATCGCTCATCCCTGCCTGAATACACTTCTCTTTGTCTCCTTGCATGGCAAAGGCGGTCATGGCAATGATGGGAATGCCGGGGTTGATTACTCCTGATGCTCCATTACGGATGCGGCGAGTGGCTTCAAAACCGTCCATCTCAGGCATCTGGCAGTCCATGAGCACCAGGTCGTAGGGAATGGTTTGCAGCGTATTGACGGCTTCCCGACCATTGACCACCACATCCGATTGAAGCCCCATCTTTTTCAGCATGGCCTGGGCTACTTTCTGGTTTACGGGGTTGTCTTCCGCCACCAGGATACGTATCTTGGGCCTGTTGTTTTCAGAAATGGTAGTCCCTGCGGCAGAGCGTTTCATCGCTCCTTTTCCCTCAATTTCGGCAAACTTCTCATCTGCCGATCCGGACCCGGCCGGAGGCTTCTCAAACACCGCTGTGAACCAGAAGGTAGAGCCAATGCCCTCTTTGCTTTCCAAACTGATCTTGCCGCCCATCAATTCCGCCAGCTGTTTGGAGATGACGAGCCCCAGACCGGTTCCGCCGTATTGGCGCGTTGTCGAGCCGTCCACCTGAGTGAAAGGTGAGAAGAGATTCTCCTGTAGATTTGCCGGGATGCCGATGCCGGTATCGCTGATGGAGAAGCGAATTGTGGCAGTTCGTTCGTCTTCGCTCTCCAGGCTGACATGGATCGCTATCTCGCCCTTCTTTGTAAACTTCACGGCATTGCCGCCCAGGTTGACTAGAATCTGGCGCAGCCTTCCCGGATCTCCAGAGAGGAGCGAAGGAACCTCGGGCTCCACCAGACTGACCAGCTCCAGCCCTTTCTCCTGGACACTGAGGGCCAGGAGATCTGCCGTATTTTTCAGCATGGTGCGCAGATCGAAGTTCAGCGTCTCCAGCTCCAGTTTGCGGGCTTCAATCTTGGAAAAGTCCAGGATGTCGTTGATGATAGAGAGAAGCATCTCGCCGCTGATATGGGCAATTTGTGCATATTCATGCTGCTCTGCATTCAAATCCATGTCCAGAAGCAGTCCCGTCATGCCGATGACTCCGTTTAAGGGAGTGCGAATCTCATGGCTCATATTGGCCAAAAATTCGCTCTTGGCGGCGTTGGCCTTCCGGGCCTGCTTGGCCGATTCATTGGACTGTTCAATGGCAATTTTCAGGTCCTGATTGGATTTTTGCAGCCTCTCTTCCCCGCGCTTGCGTTCGGGGTTGTCGCTCAGCACGACGCGGCACACAAGAGCTCCGCCTTCGTCCTTTGCGGCGGTAGCCTCCAGATGCGCCCAGAATTGAGCGCCGTCCTTTTTCACCATACTTAGCTCGAACGCCTGTGGGGCGCCGGTTTCAAAGAGTTGTTTGCGGCGGTGGTAGTATATGTCCTGGTCTTCCTTGAGGATGAACTTGGTAAAGGGCTGCCTGACCAGCGCGTTGCGGCTCACGCCAAGCAAGGCGGCGGCGGTGAGGTTGGCTTCCTGGATCAGCCCTTTTTCGCTTAATGTGCAATAGCCGACCGGTGCCAGGTCGTATAGGTCGAAGTAACGCGCTCGCGCCCTGTCCAGTTCCACCTGCGTGCGACGTAGCTCCTCGTTTTGCATCTCCAGCTCAATCTGGTGCACGTAAAGTTCGTGAAAAGTCTGCCGGGTTTCTTGGGGCGAGAGGTTTCCCAGGTTTTCCTGCGACAAGATCCCTTTTTCCCGGACTATCTCTTCGGCCTGCCGACGCAGTTTTGCATAGTCACCGTGTCTGTCATCCGTGCGGTTCATTGTGGGCCCTCTTCACTCTATCAATCCCGAATTCAGTCACCCGTTCCGTTGTCGCAATTGCATACATCAGTCCCGCCTCATTCACCAGGGCGGTGGCAGTCATCCAGATCTCCACGATCGTACCATCTTTGGTGATTCGCTGGGTGCGGTAAGGTTGCATAATTTCTGACAGGCTTAGCTGATGCATCTTGGCCAACTCTTTCTCTCGCAGTCCCTCAGGGAGCCGATCGCGAACGTTCATCACCAGCGCCTCAGCTTCACTCCAACCATACATCCTCATGGCTCCCGGGTTCCAGGCGATGATGCGGCCATCCAGGTCCTGCACGGTGATGGCATCGTGTGCATCGCGTACCACCACCGCCAGACGGAGCAGCTCATTGGCTTTCTCAAACTTCTCTTGTATCTTTTTGCGCTCGGTGATGTCCACAAAGGTGATCACTGCGCCCTCGATCACGTTGTCGAGCGTGCGGTAGGGCATGATGTGCATCGTGTACCACGCGCCCGTCAGGATCTGAACTTCCAGCTCTTTGGGAATAAGGGTGTTCAGAACTTCCAGGATGTCCTTCAACAGGCGATCATAGCCCTTCAGATTGGAGACGATGTGGCCCACAGGTCGCCCCTTGTCGCTCGTGATCAGGTTCATGATGCGGGTGGTGGCGGGGGTGAAACGCATGATGTTCAGCTGATGGTCCACAAAGATGGTGCCGATGCCCGTGCCGGCCAGCAGGTTGTTCATGTCGTTGTTGGCTTGCGACAGATCGGCCACCTTGGTTTGCAGTTCGGCGTTGACCGTGGCCAGTTCCTCATTGACTGACTGCAGCTCCTCCTTGGAGGTCTCCATTTCCTCATTGGTGGTCTGCAGGTACTCTTCCTTGGCCCGCAATTCCTGCTTGAGCGTCGCGATGCGCAGGTCGACGTCCGTATGGGGGCCGTTCCCACTCGCTGCGGCCTGCTGCGCCTGTTTGGGGTCGATGGGCATCGCTTCCTCCAGGATGACCAGGTACATTGGCGACTCAGGTGTCGCGGCGGGGCCTGCCGCCACGGGACGAATGGTCAGGTTGACCGTAGTCATGTCGCCGTTGGTTTTAACGCGCAGGCCCGAATGGTGTACGATCTCTTTTCTCGACGCGGCTTTATGTAGGGCTGTGGTCAAAACCCTCTGTAGTCCTTCGCGGGCCATTCTGAGGATGTTGTTGATTCCTGCCTCACCTGGGGTTGGCTCCAGGAACAGACCGGTGCGGCCGTGCAGGTAGAGGATATCGCCCTTTTCGTTGACGAGTGCGGCTGCCGGGGCGACCTGCTGTAGCAGCGTTTTTTCGGTCAAATCACGCAAGGAAAGTTTCCCGGCGCCGGCCGTCTTTGCGGCCGACCGTGGGAGAGCCACGTCTATGGCCGTCATGGGCGGCATAAACCTGCCCAAGATTGGGCGCTGTGCACCTTGAATATCCTTCCTGTTTTGATACAGTTTCAACTTTCTGTCCAGCACGACAAAAAGATTGCCAAAATCTCCCACGCTCTCCGAGCTTCCCAGGAAGAGAAAACCTTCCGGGTTCAGAGCATAGTGGAAGAGGGGGATGAGCTTCTTTTGCAGGTCCCCGCCCATATAGATCAGGAGGTTTCTGCAACTGATCAGGTCGAGCTTGGAGAAGGGCGGGTCTTTTATCAAATCTTGCTCGGAAAAGACCAGCATGTCGCGGATGCCTTTGTGGATGCGGTAGGCTTTGCCGTCTGGCTCCGCAGCAAAGAAGCGTGCCAGACGCTCCGGTGAGATATCGGCGGCGATGCTGGCCGGATAGAGGCCGGCACGGGCTGTGGTAATGGCCAGGCTGTCAATGTCTGTGGCAAAGACCTGCACCTTGAAACTCTGCTTCATTGCCCCCGCTCGTTCGGCGAGCAGGATAGCCAGGGAATAGGCTTCCTCACCGGTGGAGCAGCCCGTCGACCAGACGCGGATCACGGTGTCGGCGCGCTTGCCGGCAAAGAGCTTGGGGATGACTTGATCCTCTAGCGCCTTGAAAGCCTCCGGATCGCGAAAGAAACTGGTCACGCCAATCAACAGGTCGCGAAAGAGGGCTTCCACTTCGGCCGGCGTCTGCTGCAGATATTTGACGTATCCGTCCATTGTTTCGATCTGGTGGACGGCCATGCGCCGTTCGATGCGGCGGTGGATGGTGCTCGGCTTGTACTGGGAAAAGTCGTGACCCGTCTTTGCGCGTAGCAAAATGAAGATCTTCTTAAATGCGTTCTCGGCCTTGGGCAACGGGGCGGCAGCGGCCCCTGGCGTCTTGCCAAAGACATGGGCCGCATAGGCCATGAGCTGGGCAGGCATATCGGCCGCCGGCAGCTCGTAGTCCACCAGGCCGGTGGCGATGGCGCTTCTCGGCATGCCGTCGTACTCGGTGGATTCTGGGTTTTGGGCCATGACCATGCCCCCTTCGCCTTTAATGGCCCTTACTCCCAGGGTTCCGTCGCTGCCGGTGCCCGAAAGCACAATGCCGATGGCCCGTTCGTGCTGGTCCTGGGCCAGGGACCGGAAGAAGAAGTCAATGGGCAGGCGCTGGCCGCGCGGTGCAACCGGTTCCATCAGTTGCAAGGCGCCGTTCAGAGGCCATGTCGCGATTGGGCGGAATGATGTAGGCGCAGTTTTGCTGGACAGTCATTCCGTCCTCGACCTCGAAGACCTGCATGCGGGTGTAGCGCCGTATGAGGTCGGTGAGGATGCTCTTGTGGTCCGGGGCCAGGTGCTGCACCAGGACAAAGGCCATGCCGGGATCGATGTCGGCAGGCATGCCGGAAAAGAAGGCCTCGAAGGCTGCCAGCCCCCCGGCGGAAGCGCCGATGCCGACGACTGGAAAGCCCTTCTCCAGCAGGAGCGGGGCCGGGTCCGATCGTACAAACGTTGCTTTTTCCGGCGGTGTATTCGTCGAAGCGGTCGGAAGCCTCTTTTCTGGCGACCGGCGCTTGGCCATTTTCTCGGATTTCTGCAAGTGCGTCATTTTTTCAGCCATTGTCATCCAACGGTCGTGATTCTGAATGCTGTAATATCGAACTTTCAAGAGTTATTGTTGTCTTCATATTGCATTCGAAGAGCTACAGTATATAGTTTTGTGTGTGTTTATATTTCTATCCAATCAGATGATCCTCAATGCCGCCCATTGGATTCGTGCGGTGCTTTGAGCAATACGAAAGGGACTTGGCCTCAAAGATCGGAAGCATGTGGGTAGAGCGCTATCTTGAGCCCGCGTTGGCTGCGGGTCTTGTTGAGCTGACCATTCCGGACAAGTGCTGCGAGTTCTTGGATAGTTTCAAAATATATCAATTTTGAATAGCAGTCCTACCTACGACCTTATCTGCTACTGCCCCCAACGTGACTATTATTGCGTCAGGCACATCCAGATTGAGGATTAGCTCCGTCCCGCCCCTGCCGCCTTCCTCCAGACCTCATCGCTATTGTCTATGGACTCGATCTGATCGTGGATATCGATGCGGTGCTGCACCTCGGCTGCCCGCAGCCTATTTTCCATAGAAATGCGCAGCATCTCTTTGGCACCGTCCCGCAGCTCTTCCGCCTCTTGCCAGAGCCTCTCCGCCTCTGCGGCGTCTGCCGCCCTGGTCTCCAACGACTTGGCCCGAAGCTCCATCTCTTTTTGTAAGGCAGCATCGTGCTCCTCTTTCAGGCGCTTGGCATCGGCCAGCAGCTCCTCGATCTCACGGGTCATATCCTCTTTGCTTCTGGCAACCAAATCATTCTCCGAGAACATATCATGCCTCCAGCATCTTCAGGAATATTTGATGAATCCTTGGGTCTTTCGTCAGTTCAGGATGAAAGGCTAAAGCCAGCAGATTCTTCTGGCGCGCCGCCACCACCGCACCCCCTACGCACGCCAGCACCTCTACGCCGTCGCCCACCTGGGCTATGGCCGGGGCGCGGATGAAAACGGCATGGTAAGGCTGGTCCAGCCCTTTTATTTGCAGGTCTGCCTCAAAGGACTCCCTCTGCGGCCCGAAGGCATTGCGGCTGATCTTGATGTCCATGAGGCCCAAAGGCCTAACCTTGCTGTCACCCTCTACCTCCTGGGAGACCAGCACCAGGCCGGCACAGGTGGCCAGGATGGGCTTGCCGCCTAAGGCCGCTGCCTTCAGCTCCTGTGTGAGACCAAAGCTTTCTAACTGGCGACGAATGGTTGTGCTCTCTCCGCCCGGCAGCACCAACGCCCCGCACGCTTCCATCTGGCCGCTCTTTCTGATCTCCACTACCTGGACTTTTTCCTGCCCTGCCCTCTCCAGGGCCCGGACATGCTCCGATACGTCTCCCTGCAAAGCTAGTACGCCAATCCTTGCCACTTACCAGCCCCTATTCTGCAAAGCTTCCGCTTCGGGAATCGTAGATGCATCCATTCCTTTCATGGCCGCGCCTAGACCCTTGGATACCCGGGCCAAAAGTGCCGCATCATCGTAATGGTGCACCGCTTCAACGATGGCCCCCGCCATGGCCTGCGGATTTTCGGACTTGAATATGCCTGAGCCCACGAAGACCCCATCCGCTCCAAGCTGCATCATCAATGCGGCATCCGCCGGTGTGGCCACGCCGCCCGCGGCAAAGTTGACCACAGGCAGGCGCTGCATGCTGGCACACTCTCTGACCAGATCCAGGTCCGCCTCAATCTCCCGTGCCACCTTCATCAGTTGCAGATCGTCCATGCCCTTCAGGCTCCTGATCTGGCCATGGATCATCCTCATGTGCAAAACTGCCTGGCTCACGTCTCCCGTCCCAGCTTCGCCTTTGGTCCGGATCATGGCCGCGCCTTCCTTGATGCGCCGGCAGGCTTCGCCCAGATTTCGAGCGCCGCAGACGAAGGGAATGGTGAATTTGGTCTTCTCAATATGAAATTCATCCGCTGGGGTGAGCACCTCGGATTCGTCCACCATATCCACACCCAGTGCTTCTAAAATCTGGGCCTCCACAAAGTGGCCGATCCTGGCCTTGGCCATGACGGGAATGGTCACCGCCTCGATGATGGCCTCGATGATTTCTGGGTGGGCCATTCTGGCTACGCCACCCATCTTTCGGATATCGGCAGGCACGGCATGCAAGGCCATTACGGCCACAGCGCCCGCCTCTTCCGCGATAACGGCCTGCTCGGGGGTTGTGACGTCCATGATGACGCCGCCCTTCTGCATCTTTGCGAAACCGCGCTTGAGCAGTTCCGTACCAAATCGAAGATTTTCCAGCTCCATGAATTGCCCCAAATGTTCTTAAGTGCCAGGCTAATGCAGTGAGTATAAATAAACTTTTGGGCAGGCAGGCGGCCTGCCCCTTTACCTCTTACGGCATATAGTTTTCGTAAAGATAGATATCTTTGTCCCCACTGCGATCATCGGTCCAGACGATCCTGCCTGTTCTTATGCGTGGCTCAGTCTGGTTCCCAGGGCCCGCACAAATAACTTTCTCCTTCTTGACGTTCATGTCATAGGCATAAATGTCCCAGTTGCCATTTCTATTATCCTGCCAGACAATGACACCGTTTTCGACATCCGGATTTGTCTCATCCGCCAGACCCTTGGTTATCTGTATCTCCTTGCTGGTGTTCATGTCGTAGGCATAGATATCCCAATTGCCGTTACGATTGTCCTGCCAGACAACTGTATGTCCGTCCGTAGCCGGATTCGTCTGGTCGCTGGCATCGTTTGCCAGTGCCACAGGACTCTTCCCCTGCGTCCACATCCATATATCCCAGCTGCCCAACTTATTGTCCTGATAGACAACATAGTCTCCTCCCGCCCGCGGATTGATGCCATTGGGCGGATAGTCGGGGGTGACTTCTTTCTCATAGAGCGGTCTCACATAGACCATCCAGCCGAAGTAATTCTTTCGTAGGTATGTCAGGTAGTCTGCACTAAGGGAAATGGGTGTAGCATTCTCCAGACCATAGACTAGCTCCGTGGAGTTGACTATGGATATGTCAAAGGTTCGTACAGACCAGTAGTCCTCGATTTTATACTGGTTCAAGGGATTGCGGGACATCCAGGCGATGATGCTTCCATAGATATCCGGATACATATCTTCATACGGGCCTGCTGCGATGGGAAGCTCGATCTCCTGAGCCAGGCTGTAGACGTAAATGTCCGGATTTCCGGTGCGGTTATCCATCCAGGCCACATAGTATCCTACCTGGTCATTGCCGCCCACTACAGGATGGCTCTGGTCCCCGGGTGCTTTGCATATGATGCTCGTCTGACCCGCGGTCACGGGCACAGTCCTCGGCCTGCCGTTATGGGTGTTGAGCCAGACCAGTTTCTCGTCCATGCTGGGCTTGACCTGGCCCGGTCCTGCCTGGACCAGCTCATCTTTCCAGTTGGAGAGGTCCAGCTTGCGAATGGATGTGTTTGTACCAGCGCCGTCAACATAAGCTATGTACTTGCCTGATACCACGGCATTTGTCTGCTCTCCTGGTCGCGGATAGGTCTTGCCCCACTTTTTGTCCCAGAAGTAATAGGCGATATCTTTGCTCTTGGCATCCTCCCAGGCAATGGTGTTTCCAGATATGTCGGGATAGAGCTGGTCTCCTTCTTTCGTAAGGCGGGTCTCATTTCCGGTCATTAGGTCTTTGACATAGACATCAAAGTCGCCGTTTCGGTTGTCCTGCCAGACCACCAGATTGCCGCTGATGATAGGATACATCTGCTGGCCATTTCCCTTGTAGACGGCAACGCTCTCGCCTTTCACCAGATCTTGCATGTAAACGTCCCAGTTGCCGCTGGAATTGTCCATCCAGACGACCTTGTCTCCAGAGATGGAAGGCCAGGTCTGATCTCCTTTTCCCGTCACTATGATCGATTCGATGCCGGTGGTCATATTCTTCATATAGATGTCTGCGTCCTTATTTCTATAATCCGTCCAGACCACTTTGTCGCCTGAGGCTTTGGGATAGAGCTGATCCCAATCTCCCTGGGAGATGGGCTTTTCCGCCCGCGTGAAGAAATCAAAGCCAAAGATATTCCAGTTGCCCCTCCGATTGTCGCTCCATACAAGGAGGCTGCCGTTGGTGCTGGGAAAATCGGTAGCGAGCAGCAGCAGCGGATCGGAGTTGATGTACCTCATCTTGATCTGAGAGAAGCCATTGCTGTTATCCATCCATACAATCTTGTTGTCGGATATGATCTTGGAAGAGAGGTATGGCTTTACCTGATACGGATCGCCCTTGCCGTCATTGGGCGTCTGCTGCATAGGAAGTGTGGCAACCGGTATTTCCACACTCTTATCCATATCATAGAGATAGATATCCGAATCACCTCCTCTAACATCCAGCCAGGCTACATAATTTTTGTATACCGTCGGATAACCCTGGTTGGCGGGGTTGATTGTCACGGCCCGTTCTCTTTTTGTGGCTAGGTCGTAGGTGTAAATGTCCCAATTCTTATTTCTGCCGTCGGCCCAGACCACGATATTGCCCCAGATCCAGGGTTGAGCCTGCCTATTAGGATCAGTACAGATGGCGGTCTCCTCTTCCGATGTCAGGTTGTAGAGATAAACATCCCATTTATCCTCACCACTACGGGAATCGATCCACACGATGTTGTCTCCGTTTATGACCGGCGAAAGTTTCAGAGACTTTACGGTAGTGATTTGCTTCTCCTTTCCTTTAGCGATGTCGTAGAGATAAATCTCCTCGCTGCCGGAGCGTTTATCGATCCAGATGATATTATTTCCGTCGATCATTGCGTAGCGGTTGTCGGATGAACCATTGGTCACCTTTGTGGTCTTCTTCATCTTAAGGTTATAAAGGAAGATGTTGAGGTTTCCTTGACTCTTGTCCGTCCAGATCACATTTTCGCCGCTTGTGTCAGGACTGCTGTGGTCAAAATCGCTATTGGTAATGTTTTGTTCCTTGTTAGTTGTGATGTTGAACAGATAAACGTTGAAGTATCCATTCCGGTTATCCGTCCAGACGATGTTGTCCCCGGAGATGGAGGGATTGGTATGGTTGAAAGGCCCGCTAGTTATGGATACATCGGCTAAAATCTTGAAGTCGTACATCCGGATATCCGGATCATTCGGACCTTGTCGAAACTCCGTCCAGACTACGCCACGATCGCCAACGGCAGGCTCCATCTTTATGGTTCCCGGTGACAAGGGGAAATCTGCGCCGGTCTTGATATCATAGAGATTAATGTCCGTGCGGTTATTAAGGTAGGCAATAAAGTTGCCAAAAACTCTGGGATCGGTCTGCATACCAGGTTTTGTGAGCGTGGTCGTCTTTTGAGTTGCCAGATCCATAAATGCTATATCGGACTCACCCGTACGATTATCCGCCCAAGCTACGACGTTCCCATAAACAGAAGGAAATGACTGATCATTTGGCCCTGTGGATATGGGCGATTCTTTGCCGCTGGCAATATCGTACAGGTAAACATCAAAGTCGCCAGAGCGCTTATCCATCCAGACTACTTTATCTCCATTGACCTTGGGCTCGATCTGCTCACCCTTATCTGAAGGAAGGGTCAACTCCTTCTTGGTGCTCAGATCATAGAGATGTATCTTATATACGCCTTCGCGATCATCTGACCAGACGACACGGTCACCGCTGATGTCAGGTTGGGTCTGATTTCCGGGCGCGGTGGTAACAGCAGACTCCGTGCGATTGACGACATCGTACATGTAGATATCCGCGTTGCCGGCACGCATGTCCTGCCAGACGATGCGCTCGCCGGATACAGCAGGGTTGATCTGGAAGAAAGGATTAATGCAAACCCATTTCTCCAGGCCGGTCTCCAGGTCGTTCATGAATATGTCGAGGTTTCCACTCCTGTTATCTGCCCAGGCTACGATATGCCCATCTATGGCAGGCTGCATCTGCTCTGAGCCTACCAAGATGGCTATAGGACGCTCTTTTCCAAAATCCGCCCCGTTGGCAACGCCTGCAAAAAGGAGCGCTGCCGTTATGATAATAATCAAACTTGCCTTCTGCATCTTATCACTCTGGGATGATCTATGACGCTATTCTAATACGATATTCCTTCAAGGTGCTCTAACGAACCAGTATAAGGACTTTTCTCGACGTTTGCCGTGATTTGTACGCAAGGATTTTTCGTTAGGCGAAAGGGAATTCCTTTACAAAACTAGCCTTTATATCCCTGTCCGCCAGTCTTGTCTTCGAGATTAAAGAAAATCAAGCCGCAGCTTAAGCATATCACCAACCATGAAAGGATATAACGACTATGAAGAGATTTGATAGCATGCTGGAAGAAGCCGTGTCTGGTTATGAAGGAAAGTTCAGTGAGATCGTCTGTGAGGCACCGGCATTTTACAGGCTGATGGTGCGGCTATTGGATGATTCCCATCTTCCCAAACAGCCATCTCAACTAATTATTGCCGCAATAGCATACTTTATTCTCCCTTCAGACGCCATCCCTGAGGATAAATATGGTCCTATCGGTTACATTGACGATGTCTTTCTCTGCGCTTTTGTCGCTGACCGTGTGATGACGGAAGCTGGATCCGTAGATATATTGAAACGGAATTGGGATGGTAAAATGCCTATTGTTCCTTTGGTAAAGGAGATCCTTGACCGCGAAAAAGAGCTAATTGGAGATAAGAAGGATCTGATATTGAAGTATATCTACGAGGAGTAAATCGTTTTACAGGAGATCTGCCGCAGCCGTGCTCCTAAAAGGTCATATTGCATTAAACACGAGCAAAATAATGACCAGTTCATAAAGGATCTTTCTATTTGGCTTTCAGTTAACGGATCATGGTTCTGCCTAAGGTTACCAGGAAGAGGGCCAAAAGCAGCCAGCCTAAAACCGCCTCCACTGTAGCCAAATAACGGAAGACGCCTACCGGGAACCATTTTACTTGCGTCTTGGCTGTGAAGACCATGGCGCTGAAGTAGATATTGTCCAGGAAGTTGAGAGATTCTTGGGGGGCGATGCTGGAGCCGGCACCATTTAGCGGCTCCACCACAATGCCGTCTCCCATCCAGAAGAGAAGAGCAAAGAGTATGATCAGAAAGCAACTCAAAAATACTGTATTCCTGGGCCGTACGCCGTAGCCGCATGAGATCCAGGCCACGGCGTCCAGGAGTTTGGACCAGTTGATCTTGATCAACATTTTTTCCCGAAAGACCAGGGTCTTGCCGGACTGACTCATGCGCCGATAATGGTAGTAGCAGTCGTCTGCATCTTCGAACCACTCCTGGTTTCTGAAATTCTTGGCCAAAGAAAGGTATGCTGCGCCGTCGTAGGCCAGATGTTGGCATAGTGTGGGCCATCTGACCTCCAGGCGGGCGAAATTTGCGTTATGCAGATCGATCTGCCCGGCAAACACCGCATCAAAGAGACGCATGACCTGGATTTTTGCATTTGCTAAATCCAGGTTCTTTTGAAAATTTGAGCCTGAGAAATTTGCCGTTCCTGTAAACTCTGTCCCCCGGAAGAATGCTTCTTTGCAGAACTGAACGCTTCGAAAGTCGGCTTCCTCTAAAAAAGAGACATCCGAAAATTGGACATCTCCTGCAAAGACCGCCTGCTCGAAGATTGCATCCTCTTGAAAGCAAGATCCCTGGAAGGATGCCTTTCCCTGGAAATGAGATCCTGTGAAGTTGACATCCAAGAACTCGGCCCGAAAGAAGTTAGCTTCTTTCGCCAGGTATGAACCTAAAAAAATGGCATTGCCTTGAAAGGAGGCAAACTCCATATTGAGCTCTTCATTGAAGTTCGCTCCGCGAAAATCGGCGTTTCCGGATAGTGCAGCGCTCTGAAAGCTGGCATAGCCCATGAATTTGGCACCCTGAAAATTAGCATCGGCAAGAAAGATCGTCTTCCAGAAGCTGACCGATCTTCCAAAAGACGTCTGCCGGAAGTTGGCAGTCCCGGCAAATTTGGCCTGTGTGAAGTCGGCTTCATCCAGAAAGCTTGCCTCTCCAAAGTTGGTGCACAGCTTGCTGAAGCGAGCCGAGCCGAAGTGGGCCGGGCAATCGAAGACGGCATTGCCGAAGTTGGCTATGGCGGAAAAATGTGTCCCCTGGAATCGAGCTGAACCAAAGAAATTTGCATCTCGGAAGGTGGCATATCTCTTAAAGCTGCAGGATTCAAATCCTGCTCCACCCGAGAAAGATGCACCTTTAAAGCGCGCCTCCTGCAAAAAGGTGCAGCCGCATAGATCCAGGGCTTCTCGCAACAGGGCATGAGCGAAGTTCACGTTTCCCTGAAACTCAGAGTTCCTGATCTGAATCTTAGAGGCCACGACCACTGCCGTCTGCGTCTCTTTAGCAGGGCGCTCACAGTGAATGAGAGGCAGATCCAGCCTGGTGATGTCTATGTCACCGACTATGGCCACGTGATCGTAGATGAGCGGATCGCCATTCTCGATCCTGGTTAGAAGCTCGCGGGCCTCAATTACGGGAAGATGCGGCTCTTTCGCCATGACCCTCGCCTCGGTAGATGATAATTTTAACAGATTCTCTCGCCCGCTCAAATTAGCAATGACTATATATTCCTTGCGTCAACCCCCTAACCACATCGGGAGGAACCAAGTTGAAGGATTATCTCATAATGGATGACGTCATGCTTGATCATAAAAGGGTCCTGGTAAGGGTGGACTTCAACTCTCCCATGGACCCCAGCGGAAATATCCTGGATGATAAGCGCATAAAAAGTCATTTAGACACTCTGCGCGCTCTGGAGGACTGCCGGGTGGTTCTCATGGCGCATCAGAGCCGGGCCGGAAAGAAAGATTATACCACGCTAGAGGCTCATGCCCGCCAGGCAACGCGACTCTTACGTCGCGATGTCGCCTACATTGATGATATCTTCGGATCGCATGCCCGGCAAGCCATAAAATCTCTGGTGCCGGGGGAGGTTCTTCTTCTGGAAAATACCCGCTTTTATGCCGAAGAGAACATGAACCGAAGCCCTACCGATCATGCCAAAAGCCACATGGTGAGAAAGCTGGCGCCGTTATTTGATCTTTTCATAAATGACGCTTTTGCAGTCTCCCATCGCTCTCACTGCTCCGTGGTGGGATTTACGGAGGTGCTGCCTAGCTACGCCGGGCTTCTTATGGACAAGGAGATCACGGCACTGGATAAGGGGTTAAAGGGCAATGAGCATCCAACCGTCTTCTCTTTAGGTGGAACGAAGGCGGACGATTCCATCAAAGTCACGCAAAACGTTCTAAGTCGCGGCGGTGCCGATAAGATCCTGACATCGGGAGTCGTTGCCACCGTCTTCATGATGGCGAAAGGCATTAATGTGGGCGAGGCCAATCGCAAGTTCGTGGAGGATCAGGAGTATCTGGACCAAATTCCTATTGCGGCAAAGCTTTTGCATGATTATCCGGGCAAGATCGTACTGCCTGTGGATGTAGCTTTGAACCAGAATGGCGAGCGAGTGGAAGTTGCTGTGGACAAGCTCCCCACCGATTTGCCCATCGCTGACATTGGCCTGGAGACCATTGTCATCTACTCTAAGTATATGAAAGAGGCCAAGGTTACCGTCCTCAATGGGCCGACCGGTGTCTTCGAGCAGGAGAAGTTCCGGCTTGGCACATCCGAGCTCTTGAAAGCGGCCACCGAGTCGGGCTATTCCATTGCAGGAGGAGGGCATAGCGTGGCGGCTATCGAGCAACTGGGCCTGGAGTCCAAGTTCACTCATGTGAGCATGGGGGGCGGCGCGTCCATCACCTATCTCTCTGGCGAGCCGTTGCCCGGCATTGAAGCTCTGAAGAAGGCAGCTCTTCGGGCACGAAAGGTCTGACCGAGAAAAGGAAACGCAGGACTTTGGCCTGCACCCGAGGTCTCGGGCCTTCAGGACAGGCTTTCTGCCACCTTTTTTCGACATGCGTCCAGGATAGCGGACGGCTCGCCCGCTGCCTCCAGAGCGGCTGCCGACCTGTGCCCCCCGCCATCGCCCCCGTAGGCTTTGCCCACCTCTCCTAAGAGCTTTGCCAGGTTGCAGCCCCTCCGGGCCGCCTCGCGGCTGCATCTGGCGCTGACCCGGACAGTGTCCCCATGCCGTCCTGCCACGAAGGCTACGTCTGCGCCTAAATCCACCAGGGCATTGGCCGCGGAGCCCTCGAAGGAGTTGACAGTTGTGCAGACAACAAGCCAGTCTCCCTGGCGCATGACCTCGGCCCGAGAGGCGGCTTTTAGGACGGCAATTCTTTGCGAGATATCTGCGGGCACAGAAAGGGCCTCCTGTGCCTCTTCATAAGCAAAGCCTCCGGCATCTAAGATCTCGGCTGCCGCCTGGAAAGCGCCAGGAGTGGCACGCTTGAAGCGGCCGGTGTCGGCAATCATGCCTGCCAGAAGTCCCATGGCCGCGTTTCGGTCTGCCTTCTTGTCGTTTTCTTTTAGAATCGTCCAGACGATCTCGGCTGTGGACTTGGCGGGCTTTTGTATGTAGAATAGGGCGTCTTCCAGCAGTCCTTCATCCAGGTGGTGGTCCACCAGAGCATAGTTGTCCGGCAGCCGTTCGCCCAGTTGCGTCCCTACTGATGTGTCTACTACTACCACCAGATCGTAGTCTTGCACAGGGGGGTTAATCAGTACGTGGGCTCCAATAACATCGGCCAGGGAAACGCCCGTGCGGCTCAAATCGTCTACAGCGCCGATTGTGCCTCCGAAGGCCCGGCTCAGGGCAAAGCTGCTTCCTATGGCATCGGGATCGGCGTTCCTGTGGCAGAGGTAGAGGACATTTTTGTATCGGTCGATGTGATCGCCATATTGTTGCTCGCTTATGCGCATGGCTTATTTGAGGCTATGAGAATTGATATAGGTTGTCCAGTCGAGAATAAATGGGGAAAAGAGAGAGAACAAAAAAAAAGTTAAAAGAGGGAGGACCTCAAACCGCCCCGCACCCCCGCTCTTTCGTGCGCACCCGCACCACGTCCTCCACCGGATAGACGAAGATCTTGCCGTCTCCGGCTTCGCCCGTCTGAGCAAACTCGCAGATGAGGTCAATGACAGACTCCATGTCCTTGTCCTCGACCACCATCTCCAGCTTTATCTTCTGCAGGAACTCCACCCGGTAGTCTCCGGCCCGCCACTGCAAGGTGATGCCCTTCTGCCGGCCCCGGCCCTTGACCTCAGTCACCGTCATTCCCGAAAAGCCCTTCAGGTCCAGCTTTTCTCGCAGCAGGTGCAGCTTCTCGGGCCGAATTATGGCTTCAATTTTCTTCATCATTCCCCACTTCACATGTAAGCGCCTTCGCCGTGCTGGCTGATGTCCAATCCCACCGATTCTTCATCATCCCGCACGCGTAGCCCCATGACAGCGTCAATGATCCTGGCCAGGCCGAAGGTGACGACAAAGGAGTAGCCCCAGGTGACGGCAATAGCCAAAAGCTGCACCATCACTTGATGAGCATTTCCGGAGAGCAGGCCCGACGCGCCGATGGTGGCAAAGATGCCCGTCGCCAAGACGCCCCAGGTGCTGCCGATGCCGTGACAGGCTAAAACGTCCAGCGAGTCGTCCACCCTGCCGCTGCCCCGGACGAGTATGATGGCATAATAGCCCGCGATGGCAGCCACGACGCCTATGGGGATCGCCGCCAGGGGCGTCACGTAGCCGGCAGCGGGCGTTATCGCCGCCAGCCCGGCCACCGCGCCCGTCACAATGCCTAAGGCCGAGGGCGCTCTATGCCGCCAGGAGAGGAGCATCCAGGTGGTGGCCGCAGCCGCGGCAGAGGTGTTGGTGGTGACGAAGGCATTGGCGGCGATGCCGTTGGCCGCCAGAGCCGAGCCCGCATTAAAGCCGAACCATCCGAACCAGAGCAGGGCCGCGCCCATGACTGTGGTGGGAATGTTGTGCGGCTCCATGGGGTCGGTGCCAAAGCCCTTGCGAACACCGATGACCATAGCCACGGCCATGGCGGAAACGCCTGCTGTGATGTGCACCACTATGCCGCCCGCAAAGTCCAGGGCGCCCATCTGTTGCAGCCAGCCCCCGCCCCAGACCCAATGGGCCACGGGATCGTAGACCAATGTAGCCCAGGCTAAGGAGAAGACAAGAAAAGAGCTGAACTTGATCCTCTCCACGTAAGAGCCCGTGATCAAGGAGACGGTGATGATGGCGAACATGGCCTGAAAGATCATGAAGGTGAGAGAGGGAATGGTCAGGCCCTCTTTGACGCCCATGCCAACACCCGCCAGGCCCAGGAAGTCCAGGCCGCCGATGAGGCCGCCTATGTCTTTTCCGAAGACCAGGGTGTAGCCGTACAGGATCCATTGCAAGCTTATGATGCTCATCACGGCAAAGCTGAAGATGATCGTGGAGATGGCGTTCTTCTTTCGGACCATGCCGCCATAGAAGAGGCCCACGCCGGGAATCATGATCAGGACCAGAGCGGCACTCATAAGCACCCAGGCGTTGTCAGCGGCATTGATAGCGGCATCTTCCGCAGAAGCTGCGCCTACCAGCAGAGCTGATAATAATAAGCATAATAGTAGTGACCGGACTGAGAGCAACATTACCACCAACGAGTATGACAGAAACCTATCTAATAAGCATATGTAGGAAAAAGTATGCGCGGTTCATAAGAAGTATGAAAATATCTTAAGCCGGGATTTACTTAGTTAATGATTACACATTATATTAGCTTTTGCTTTCTCTTCTCCTCCTTCTTTCGCTCCACCCGGTACTCCTGGAAAAGGCTCTCCAGCCGCTCCTCATGCAGTCTCGCCAGACGTGCTTTCATCTCTTCTTCCCAGGCAACGCTGGCCGCAGCCACGTCCTCCGGTCGCACGAAGGGCATTTTATTGATCATCTGCACCGGTACATTTTTGCTGGAGAAGACGGGGATGCATAGCTCCAGGAAGTGCTCACGCAGGGCAGGTGCCATCTCGCCCTCTGCCACCACTCCGGTGATTTCCTTTTCCCGCAGAAGCTCAACTGTGCTCTTCCCGCCGCCGCTGGCATCCTCCAGAAAAAGCCAATCCCCCTTTTCCAGGCAATATTGCTCCATAGCCCGCAAAATAGACTCGCGGGTAAAGGCCTGTAGCGGCTTGAGCTTTTGCAGGCCGCGTGTCTCCTCAATTATCTCTGCCTTCTTCTGACGCTCCAAAGTCTTCTTCAGTTTTTTGATGTATTTTCTTTCCGAGCGCAGCACCGATCGCAGGCGCTCGATCTCTTTGTCTCGAATCTTGATCTCATGCTGCCGCTTGATCTCGCGAGCAGTTTTGTCTCGCAAGCGATCCAGTTTGCCGTTTACTACCCGCAGGGCGACCTCTTTTTCCGCCAGCCCGTCCCGCTGCTCATCCAGGTAAGAACGCAGCGTCCTGACCTGCTCGGCAAGCTGCTGGTTTTGCTGGCGCAATGCAGTGACATCAAGAGAGACATCGAGAGATACATCAAGAACGGCTTTCGCCGCCCCAGGCTGTGCCTTTTGCCTGGCTGAGGAGACTGAAGAATGCACAAATTCAGCGATGGCGTTTTCAATGGAATAGCCCCGCACCACCAGGGCCTTCACCTCGTCGGGATCGATCTCGGAGGGAGATTTCTTTTCCACCTGCAAGAACTTATTTTTGTATTTTTTAAATGCGCTCATGGCCGCCGCCAGTGCATCGCGCTCATGATCGTTCTTGTAGCCAAACTCCTTTCCCAGAGCGATCTTCTCTTCCGCAGGAATGTCCCCGCCCGGAGAGTAGAGAACGGCATTAAAAGCGCGCTTGACCTTCTCCACGCTGCCCGGCGTTGGAAAGACATCGGTGGCGACTACCAACGATCTGCCCCGCGCCGCGATCCATTCAATCACATCCGAGGAGGACAAGCCCCGGGAGCTGATCAGGTCCACCAGCTCGCCGGACAGGTTCAGCGCGGCAATGCCCGTTGTCGTTCCCGGGTCCAGGCCTACGATGATGTATCCACGCCCTTCTGAAAGTGGTTTGTACTGCAGCTCGGGCCGCTCCATGCTCTGCACCAAGAGCTGTGCATCGCTGTAGTAGCCGGGACGGATATGCACATTCTCGCGGGACGCTTCCACCACAAACTCGGCCCGGGTATAGCCGCCCAGGCCCTCCACGGCCCTGGTAGTGTACTGCAGCCCTGCTTCGCGAAGCTGTCGCTCCACCTCGCGCGCCAGGCTCATCACTGCGCCATGAATCTTGCGAGTGTAGCGGTTCTGGCTCCAGCCGCCCCGGCCTAAAGAGCGCCTCCGGCTCACCTTGATCCAGGTCCGCTCCTGGAAAGCAGATAAAACCGCCCCAACGCCCTTGGCCGCCAGCCGGGCGCAGGCCTCCGCCTCTTGCAGCGGTTTGGTGCGGTCGAAGGTGATGCCGTGGTAGCGGGCCAGCTTGACCAGAGACTCCGGGTGGGCGGCGCCCGTCACCTGCACCATTCTGGTGGTGGGAGGCATCCGGCGCAGGATATTGATCAGCTCCCTTCTATCCCTGGCCAGCTCATGGAGGTTGTCCATGGCCACGATCTCCGGCTGACGCTCCCTGATGAGCCGGATCAGCTTATGCCGGCTGATCATGTGAAAGAGCGCGACGTCTCCCCCATCCAGCATCACCAGAGAGTAGCTTGGCGCCCTTCTGCCGGACGGCGAGCCGCTGGCGATGTCCACACCAAATATGCTCAATGGTTCTCTGCCTCCCGGACGCGCGAGAGCGCCCTATCCAGTGGCATTTCTATCCTGTATTTTCGCTCGAAGAAGCGCAAGACATTGACCAGGTCCCTCTCCAATAGCTCCTGGGCATGGGGATGGGTGACCTCTACTGCCTGAGGCCAGTCGATGATCTTGGGGCCGGACTCGTCCACCATTACGTTAAATTCGGAAAGGTCGGCGTGAATGATGCCCAGCCTCCGGGCCTTTCCTACCTCGCCTAAGATCATGTTCAGTCCGTTCTCGGGGTCGGAGAGCGTGATGCGGTTGAGGGCAGGGCCGCTTACAAATTCCATGGCCAGAACATGACGACTGCATGCGACGGGCCTGGGAATGGATACGATTGGATAGAGCTTCTCCATGATGGCAAACTCGTGGCGAGCTGCCAAGGCGGCGGCATAAATCCAGGGCACTTTGGTCTGGTCGGTGAGATGATCGCGCAGGCGGCGAATATGTTTGAAGCTGGTCCTTCCCTGACGGTGGAACTTGATGGCCAGGTGATTCTCTCGATTCTCTCCCAGAGCTTCGAATACCACCGACTCTTTGCCTACCCCGATTCTCTCACCAAAGGCTTTCACGCTCCCTCGTTTCACTAAATCGGAGAGTGCCAGAAGATCATAGGCATCAAAGTCAATGCGGTAGCCGAGATAGTGCATGCTCTCCCGCTCTACCAATTTCTTTTCAAAAAGTTGGCCCAGCCGAAACTCCACCTTGCGGACCGGCCGGCCGGACAGCTCTGAGATCACGTAGGACGGGACCCATTCGTGAGTCTTCATCCCGGTCTCAATAGCACTGAGCAGGGAGCGATCCTCCCGGCTCAGGCCCAATAATGCTTCAGCTAGATTTTCCACAGATACTATTATGTGATTATTTTAGCTAAAGCTTTGCCCCCAGGGTCTGCATCACATAATCAGCAAACTGTGCACCTGTTGCCCCATCGGCTCGCCCGGTAAGGACAACCTTCCTCTCCAACTGGCCGCAGACGTCCAGTGCATTCTCCAATTTGGCCGCCTGATTCACAAAGCCGATGTGGCGCAGCAGCATGACACAGGCGCGCATCATGCTGGCCGGATCGGCATAAGCAGCTCTGCCTTCCTCTACCATGCGCGGAGCCGAGCCGTGGATGGCCTCGAACATGGCATAGCGCTTTCCGATGTTGGCGCTTCCCGCTGTGCCCACGCCTCCCTGAAACTCGGCTGCTTCGTCGGTGAGGATGTCTCCGTAGAGGTTGGGCAGCACTATGACCTTGAAGTCCTTCCTGCGCTTCTCGTCCACCAGCTTGGCTGCCATGATATCCACAAACCAGTCATCAAATGCGATGTCCGGATATTCCTTAGCCACACGCTTTGCCGTCTCCAGGAATTTGCCGTCCGTGGCTTTGATGACATTGGCCTTGGTGACCGCCGAGACCCTTTTAATGCCGTTCTTCCTGGCATACTCAAAGGCCAGGCGCACAATCCTCTCCACCCCTGGTGTGGTTATGACCTTGAAGTCCACGGCCAGATCATCGGTTACATTGATGCCCTTGCTGCCCAGGACGTACTCGCCCTCGGTGTTCTCCCTGTAAAAGATCCAGTCGATGCCCTTCTCCGGCACCTTGACCGGCCGGACGTTGGCGAAGAGGTCCAGCTCGCGACGCATGGAGACATTGGCGCTCTCCAGGTTGGGCCACCGATCACCCTTCTTGGGAGTAGTAAGGGGGCCCTTCAAGATCACGTGGCACTCTTTTAGCGCCGCCAGAACGTCCTCGGGCAGAGCCTTCATGACCTTTACCCGCGACTCGATGTCCAGGCCGGGAATGTCCCGCAGCTCCACCAATCCTCCGGCAATCTCATCGGCCAGCACGTAGCTAAGGACTCGCACGGCCTGCTCTGTGATGTAGGGGCCGATGCCGTCGCCGCCCACCACGCCGATGATGAGGGGGTGAAGTTTGCTGTAGTCAACCCAGTCCTCGCCTGCCTTTATCTGCTCAACGCGCAAAAGCTGCTCCACCAGCAGCTTGGCGAAGTGCTCCTTCGCCTTTTCTATGGCCTCGTTATGAATCATGCTTCGCACCTATTTCTCAGATGTAGGGGCGGTTCTGGAAGATCAATCTTTTGGAGAATCGAAGGCTTTCGCCCCGCTCACAGCAACTATTCGGCATTTCGCTATTTTCAGAGGCTAACCTCTGGTTACTATGGTTTTCCAGTTGACTATGATAATTTTCGGGTGATCGTAATTCATACGGGGTTTCCCGGTGGTTGAAACGTCGTCAGCCACTGGTTATAACCAATTGGCTGACGATACTACCACCACCGCAGACACAGAGCGCACGGAGGACTCACAGAGGACTCGATTATTATTACACGCCCGCTTCAGTCAAATCTTTAAACCAGAAATGACTAAAATGCTCTCATGAATAGAACGAGATATGGGACGTGTGCCACTCAGGGAGAGCATTGAAAATGGCACCAGGTGCTTCCAGCGAGTTGATTAAAGATATCGTAGAAGGATTCTGTGCGCGATATGTTCCGGACGGATTGATTCTCCATGCAAACGATACCGGGCCTATGCGAAAAGAAGAAGCGATTGGCTATCTTAAATCAAAGCTGGGCATAGTGCTCGATGAACAGAGCAAGATTCCTGATGTTATCGTTCATGATTCGAATAGAAACTGGATATTCTTGATCGAAGCGGTCACAAGCTCGGGGATAATTGATGTCAAAAGGCATAATGAGCTGAATGATCTATTTATGTCTCCGGGAATTGGGCTGATTTTCGTAACAGCCTTTCAGGACAGCGATACATTATCAAAATATATATCAAATATAGATTGGGAGACTGAAGTGTGGATCGCGAAATCACCCACCCACATAATTCATTTCAACGGAAAACGTTTGCTTGGACCCCCATGAATAAGTATCTCTTGAATCATTGCGAGAAATTGATTTGAGTATCGCCGACTGCATGAGGGCGCGCATCCCGCGCCCCTCGCGGGCACCGCCGGACGCGCTCGCCTCCGCCCTCGCGCGCGGGCGCCTGGGCCGCTGATCTCAGGGATAAATGAAAACCGGGGCTACGTTTTCAGTCAAATCTTTAAACCAGAAATGACTAACATGTTTTCATGGACATAATGAGCATAGCCTTCTACGTCATCGTATTCGTCCTCGCCTTCATGATCGCCCGCATCATCATGAGGATCATGCGCGGCTACTAGCAAGGCCGAAATAAACCAATGTTTTGACTTCGCGGCTTCGCGCCTTCGCGTGAAAACGGACCCGGTTGATTCTCACGCGAAGCCTTGATTGGCGCGAAGAAGACAAAAGGCTAAGCGACAGGCTTAATATTTGTGGATTACTAACAGGCAGCCATGTTTCCCCAGGTCTTAGCCACCGTGGGCGGCTCAGGAACCCGTTTGTATCCGCTTACTTTAGACCAGCCCAAGCCGCTGGTGGAGCTATGCGACACTGCCATCATCGCCAATCTCTTCCGGGTTTTAGCCAGTCAAGGCTGCAGACGATTCATCCTGGGCAGCAAGGGCGCCAGCAACACCCTCAACCTGAGCAATTACTTCAAAGCCGGTGAAGGCTTCTTCAAGCGCCTGGGCATCACCGACCACCAGGACTTCAGCTACCAGCCCCTCTATGACGACACGGGTAGCGCCGATTCCCTGCGCTATTGCATGAACTACTACGACATCGACGATGACCTGCTGGTGGTCTCGGGCGACAACCTCATCGACATCGACCTGGCAAGCTTTGTCGAGTTTCATAGAAAGCACAAGCCTCTGCTCACCGTGGCCCTCAAAGAGCTGGGACCGGAGGAGAATGTCTCCCAGTACGGCGTGGCCCGCGTGGACGATGATATGCGAATTTTGGGGTTCGTGGAAAAGCCGAAAGCGGGAAGCGAGCCCAGCCGCATGATTAACACCGCCTTCTACCTCTTCTCGCCCCAGATTCGCGAGGTTCTGGCCAGGATGGGAGATAAAGGCCGCGACATCGGCGGCGACCTGATCCCCTATTTAACGGAGAACGGCTATCCTGTTTACGGTTTCCCCATCACAGGCTACTGGATAGATATCGGCACCCCGGAGCGACTGCACCAGGCGGCCATGGACTGCCTCTCCGGAGCCGTCCGTCATTTCGACCGCAAGTACCACTATAAGCCCAATCAATGGATTCATCCCAGCACATTAGCCAGAATCGAGCCCTTCCTCGACTCCGGCGATATAGAGCTTGTGGGCAACGTCTCCATCGGCAGAAACTGCCACATCGAAAAGGGCGTGACCATCGAGAACTCTCACATCGGCCATACCAGCCTCATCGACCGCGATGTGGAAATCAAAGAGAGCATGATCATGAGCTTCGCCCATATCCAGCACATGGTGAGCATCCGCCGTACCATTGTCGGCCGCCACACCACCATCGAGGAGCATAGCATTTTGGGGGGAGAAAATGGTATTGGAGAGAACCTTATAGCCGTTATCGGCGAGAACGCCGTTCTGCCACCCGAATCAGTGGTATCCGCTGGCGTAAGAGTGGCACCGCTCAAACACAGCCATCGCATTCTGGCCACCGGCAGATTCGTGGAATTGGGAATTGATGAAAAAAATATCTACTTTGCAGAAAAAGGTTCGATGAAGCGCTAGTTGCTGGCATGGTAATTAGTAGTAGCGCTCCCAGGCATCATCCATCTTTCTTATTTTATATTTCGCCCCGTTATCCAGTAGGTATCGGTTCAGGTCCTGAGCATCCTGGAAAAAGCGTTTATCTCTCAGGTTATTATAGACGTCTTCTGTGGTGAAGCCCTTCAGCTCACCCTTGCCGTAAACGATCCTCTCAATGGTATAATAGATGTCGTCAAACTTCCTCAAGGGATAAGTCCACTCTGCAAACTGCATCTCGTGCCCTCCTCATTTGGCTACAGGTTTTGAGCAAATAAGAACCTTTCGTTATTTTGTGAAGAAAAAGATTATCAATAACGGAAACGAAAAAGTCATCTTCATGGACCATGTCGATCTTCGCCATCTTGACCAGCAAATCTGTACATGCCACCTTTGCCCTCTATCCGAAGGGAGAAAACGCGCCGTGCCGGGCAGCGGCCCCGCTCCCACCGACATCATGCTGGTGGGAGAAGCGCCCGGCAAAGAGGAGGACCTTACGGGAGAGCCATTCGTAGGCAGGGCAGGAAGACTGCTGGATGCGGCTCTCGTGCAAGCAGGCCTGGAGAGATCGAAGGTATTCATAACCAGCGTCATTAAATGCCGCCCCCCGCAAAACAGAAAGCCGAAAAAAGCAGAGATCGATCAATGTCGCCCCTATTTGCAGGCTCAAATAGAATTTCTCCATCCTAAAATCATCTGCCTGATGGGAAACACGGCTACACAGGCCGTCTTAGGCCGGCAGGGCGTCACAATCTTGCGCGGTCAGATCTTGCAGGATCGCTTTCTTGTCACCTATCATCCGGCCGCCGTCTTGAGAAATAGAAATCTCATGAATGATTTCGTATCCGACCTCAAAAGGTTGAATACCTGGGAGCTTTAGACTTGTTTAGCCTTACCTACGATCTCTGGAAGGAGATCATTGAGGAAATTGCTCAGGCCCACGATCCACTTTTTGCCGCCATGCATCAGGCGGCGGAAGAACTCCAGCTCTCTAAGGCTCTGATTGATGATCTGAAGAGCAAAAGAGAATTGACGATCGCAAATGATCCCTGGGAATTACAGCTCACCATCGAATTTATCGAGGATAAGATCAATGGTTTCATAATCCACCTGGAAGCGATTGAGCCGCAGGAAATCTTAGAGGAGATCAAGGCGAATGTTGCATCTGACAACGGCTTTTCCCTGGAAGAGATCGAAGGCTTTGAGATTGAACACGGCCTGGATATAGAGGAAGAAATATTTGAAGAGATGGAGGAGAGCTATGGAGTTCGAACCGAGGTAAGAGAGTATGAAGTCATCTATGAACTGGTGATCTTTGATAGCCAGGACATTGACAATAATCGGTCCAGCGATCTGGCATGGCAGGAAGATCATGAAAATTGAAGATCAGGTGAAACTTTTATATATTCCATCTCTTCATCGAGAACCATGGATCAAGGGAGGAGGAGCGAGCCGGCAGAGCTTTTTGCAGTTTTAATCCTGGGCCTCTTGTTGAGGTTGTTTGCAGGAAGAAACTCATTAACCGAAAATGGCATACTTCTGCCGGGTTATGATGAGTATTACCATATGCGCAGAATTTTGTTTACTGCAAACCATTTTCCCAATACGCTCTGGTTCGACTCTTACCTGAATTATCCCCGAGGATTGGAGATAACCTGGCCCCCTCTCTTCGATCAGATCTCTGCCGCCTTCTGTGTGGCTTTTGGCCAGCATAGCAAAGCCGGAGTCGAGATGGCGGCCAGCTTTGTACCTATGATCATAGGCATCATAGCCATAATAGTTGTCTATTACATAGTCAGAGAACTCTTCGATCACAAAGTTGCACTTCTCGCCGCTTTCATGGCCGCCCTGGCACCATATTATCTCCTCTATACCATGTTTGCCGCCCTGGATCACCACTGTCTGGAGGTCCTGCTTTCTCTCATCACACTCCTGTTCATGATCATGGCCATCAACAGGAGTCTGAAGAGATACCTCTACGCCTTTCTGTCAGGAGTTGCCATGGCCGCCTTGGCATATACTTGGCAAGGGGCAGATATCTACCTGGCAATATTCCTGCTTTACGCGGCCGTCCAGATGACATTGGACCTCAAAGAGGGCAAATCATCTAAAGAGACAACGAAAATGCTCTTGACCGCCTTTGCTATTGCTTTTATTCTTGTTTTGCCGTTTGGGAATACTTCCTGGCTCTCTGCATCCTTCCATGGGATAGGAGCAATGATCATTGCCCTTTCCATCATGTTCGCCCTCGCCTACATCACGGCCAAGAGGAAAATATCCTGGAAGACATTTCCTCTGAGCATCCTGATAATATCTGCCTTATTTGCCATGCTCTCTGAGCTTGCCGGCGGATTCTTCGGTGTGGGTGCAATGATTCAGTCGGGGTTAGAATACATATGGGGAGGAGGGATGATTGGAAAGATCGGCGAGGCCGAGCCACTCATCTATGATGCAGATACCTTTTCAGAGGTGGTCTTCTCTCTACTGGGATTGAATCTTCTCTTTTCACTGGGAGGGATGGCCGCGTCCTTAATTTACATCCGTCGCAGTACTGGTACCAAGAGGCAGGGCCAGATCCTGCTCTTGCTATGGATGGCGGTCACACTCATTCTCACATTAGGGCAGTCCAGGTTCCTCTACATCTCTACGATCTCCATGGGACTGCTGATTAGCATTCTCTTCTTCTTTTTACTGGATATGGCCGATAAGAGGCACACGGTGGGTGGGAAGGCACCGACGGCAAGATCTTCCCGATTATTGGCTACGGTTTTATTTTTGCTTCTTGTCCTGCCCACCGCCTGGGATGCAGCCTCCTTTGCCATGAGTTCTCCCTCAGTGGTGGCGGGCGACTGGGAGGAGTCGCTTGCCTGGCTGAAAGAAAACAGCAACACAACCAGCTTCTTTGAGACACCCCAGAAAACTGCCGAGTACAGCGTCATGAGCTGGTGGGACTATGGCAACTGGATCCTCTATCTGGCACAGCGCCCGGTAGTAGCCAACAATTTCCAGGCGGGCGTGGCGGATGCTGCCAAATTCTATCTATCGGAAAGCGAGGAAGAGGCCACAGCCGTGCTGGATGCGAGGGGATCTAGATACATCATTGCTGATTATGGCCTGACCTACGGCAAACTTTCCTCACTCACTACCTGGGCCAATGAAGATCTGAGCAGCTACATGAGAATGGAAAACTATGGCTCACAATATGCAGCCATACCACAGGAAAGGCTCTTTAATACGACCTTGGGCAAGCTCTATCTCTCCGATGGCGTGGGCACTGGCCACTTCCGGCTGATCCATGAATCAAAGACATTTTTAGGAGAAAGCTCGGCCAAGAGCATGGTTAAGATCTTTGAGTACGTCCCCGGGGCATTGATAAAAGTTCGGGCAGGGCCGGGCCAGAAGGTAGGCACCCTGCTCAATATGACCTCTAATCAAGGGAGGCCTTTCATTTACGTCAATGAGGCGAAAGCAAACGGTGATTCATTTGAGATTAGAGTTCCTTACTCCACAGAAATCCAAAATGGGTGCCATGCGATCAATCCATATTTGGTATTCTCTGGAAATAAAGATGCCGTGAAGAAGAAAAATCTCGACGTGAGCGAGGAAGACGTAATAAACGGCAGAACCATTGAACTGACTTTTTAGGCTAAAGGGGCTGGAGTACCATATTCTCCTCGTCCCTTTTGATGGAGTATGATGGCTCTAGCTAAAGGCAAAGCTTGGCATACTCCTTAGCCCAGTAGGTGATGATCATATCTGCGCCCGCCCTCTTGATGCAAGTCAAAGCCTCCAGGAAGGCCGCCCTCTCATCCAGCCAGCCCCGCTCTGCCGCAGCTGTAATCATGGAATACTCGCCTGAGACCTGATAAGCAGCAGTAGGCAACGCGAACATGTCCTTGACGGCGCGCAGAACATCGAGGTAGGGCATGGCCGGCTTGACCATGACCATGTCCGCACCTTCTTCGATATCCTGTTGCACCTCCCAGAGCGCCTCGGAAAAGTTGGCGGGATTCATCTGGTACCCCAAGCGATCACCAAAGGCAAAGCCGGACTTCGCCGCCTCGCGAAAGGGCCCGTAAAAGGTGGATGCGTACTTGGCAGAATAGGAGAGGATGGGCGTGTCTGTGTATCCGTCCAGGTCCAGGGAGGTGCGTATGGCCTGCACCATGTGATCCATCATACCGCTGGGAGCTACTATATCCGCTCCCGCCAGAGCGTGGCTCACAGCCACCTCTCCTAACAAAGGCAACGTCTCATCATTGAGGATCTTCTCGCCCCGGACGAGGCCGCAGTGCCCGTGGCTGGTGTACTCACACAGGCACAAATCGGTTATTACTATCAGGCTGGTGGTCTCTTTGATGGCGGCTACCGCCTTCTGAATTATGCCATGCGGATCGTAGGCACCTGAGCCTGTCTCATCCTTAATAGCCGGCAGACCGAATAAAAGCACGGCAGGCACGCCTAAATCTTCCAGGGCTTGCGCCTCCGCCGGCAGACTCTCCAGGCTCTGCCGGAACTGGCCGGGCATGGCCTCAATTACCCTTGGCACGGATATCCTCTCATCCACAAATATGGGCTGCACCAAATCACTGAGAGATAACTGGGTCTGTGCGACCATCTCGCGAATTCCCGGCGCTCTTAGCCGCCTCATTCTCCTCATATATTTTCCTCCAGCCGGAATAGCTCGCTGACCGCATTAAGGACCGTTGTGTCCCCAAGCTCTGCCGCCCGCTTGAGAGTCTTGGTGGGCTCGGAGAAGAGCTTGTTTACAATGGAATGGCTCATGTCCTGCAGTACCTTCTGCTCGATCTCGCCCAAAGTATGCCTGGCAGAGAGCTTGTTCATGGCCCTTTTTACCTCTTGATCCTTGATGACCTCGGCCTTGGAATATAGCCGGGCCAGCAGATCCTCTGCCTGTTTTCTTTTATATTTGGCCTTTAGTAGCTGCATCTCTTCAGCGATGATGGCCTCGACCCGATTGGCCTCTGCCATCCTGTGCAACATGTTCTCGCTGCTGATATTCTTCAGGCTGTCAATGTTATGCAGCTCTACCCCGGCCACCTCTGCCGCCGCCTCGTCTACGTCTCTGGGATTAGCAATATCTATTATGAGCAGCTTATCCTCTCTTCCCGCCATGGCCTTCTCGATGTCCTCTTTAAGCAGGATATAATGGGGTGCAGAGGTGGCGCTGATAACCACATCGGCCGTCTTAAGGAAAACTTTCATCTCCTCAAATGGCACGGCCTTCGCACCCAAGCACTCGGCCAGACACTGGGCTGAGCTGTAGGTCCTGTTGGTAACCACCAGCGAGCCGATATCCCGGGCCAAGAGCGCTCGTGATATCAGCTCTCCCGTCTCCCCGGCACCAATTACCAGAACGGACAATCCCTTTAAATCCCCCAGAATTTCTTCGGCCAGGTCAACCGCGGCAGATCCCACTGATACGGACCTCTCGTTAATTTTGGTCTCTTTTCTTACCCGTTTTCCAACTGCAATGGCTTTTTTGAAGGCCGTGTCCAGCATCCAACCAGTCGTTCCCGCTTTGGCCGCCATCAAGACCAGATCCTTCATCTGACCCAGGATCTGGTCCTCGCCAATGATCATGGACTCAAGCCCCGAGGCCAGGCGCAGGAGGTGAAGCAGAGACTCATCATGATCATGAAAATCGATTATGCGAGAAGATACGCGCGCCTTTTTGGCCAGGTCGAAGAGCACCTTCTCGCCGCGCGCACTAACGACATAAATCTCGACACGATTGCAGGTCTTGAGAACAGCGCACTCTTCCACCCTCTCCAGTGAGCCCACCCATTTGAGAAGGGTCTGTACATCTCCGTGCCAGGCCCGCTCAATCTCATCAATGGAGGCCTTGCGGTGTGTCACTAGCATCGAGGCTATCTCGCTCATCGAGGCAAACATGTGAGCGGGCTCTCATATAGGCCTTTTCATAGGAGACTAAAAGAAGCCTCCAAACCTCATCGTCCAATAGTATCTCCCAGATTATGCGGGCGCGATCCTTCTGCATGGGCACAATTTCTTTGTTCTCCTCCCTTATCTGAGAGAGCAGCCGGGCCATGTCCTGGTAGTTCCCAGTAAGCTCCTCTTCCAGGCGAAGGCGAAGGTACTTGGTAAGGCCTGGGCTTTGTGTAGAGATGGCAATGGCAATAGAGCCCCTTTGCAGAATAGATGGAACAACCACATCTCCAACGCCCTCCACTTTGTTCACGAGGATTTTCCGAGAGCGCGCCTCCATTTCGATGGCGCGATTTAATTTTGAGTCGCTGGTGGCAGGTATTGCGATGAATGCACCCAGAAGATAATTGCCAAAATCGCAGGTTAGATCGCACACCACCAGCTCAATCTGCCTTTGCGGGTCCGCCGCCAGATCCTGGAAGCCGGGGGTGAAATCGCGGGACAAAACTCTCACCGGTCCATATTGGGAAAACAGCCTGGCTTTGCGCTCGCCAACCGCTCCACCACCAAAAATCACCACAAGCCGCGCGGTGAGATCCAGAAAAAGGGGGATTTGCGGCCTTCTTGATTCGATATCTCTTTGTTCGGCCATTGTCGCCTCAACTAAATCCTGGCACTGGTCTTCTTGTACTCAAAATCGCTAAATAGCACCCTGTAATCACTTATGCCTGATCTTTGCGAGAGCTGGTCTGCTATCTTTAGGCAGTCATCCCGGCTTTTTGAGTGTACCATGGTGTAAAGATTATAAGGCCAGTCCTCGGCGATCGTCCTCTCGTAACAGTGGGTGACCTCATCGACGGAGGCAAATAGCACGCCGGCCCTTTCCACATCCTCGGGTGCCGCCTTCCAGGCAATCATGGCATTGGCCACAATTCCCAGAGCCCTGTGACCAATGGTGGCGGCAAAGCGACGAATTATGCCTGCCTCTTGCAGGGCACAGAGGCGAACTATAACCTCCTGCTCGGATATGCCCACCATATCTCCTAAGATCTGATAGGGTCGCGATGTAAGAAGCACTCCGTCCTGGGCGATCTTGAGGAGATCAAGATCCTTTTGATCTATCATTGCCACCCCCACGAGTCCTGGAAAGGATAATGATCAACGCCGCCCCCAGGAATTTGGCGCGGCACATCGGCAGGATTGCCATAGACGGAATGGTCGCTCCAGTAGTTGCCGCCGGCACCAGGCCCGCCATCCCACTGGTTTTGCCCGTTATCCGCAGCATTCTGAATGCCATTTTTCTCGAAGACGTTGTGATAGAGCAAAAGTCTTGCGCAGTCCACTAAATTAGCACCCACGATCCGATTATCATAGATGTTATTCTCGGAGATGTTGCAATCCTTAGAGCTGCTCATGCGCAGGCCAAATCGGCTATTCTCACCCAGGATATTTCCAGTGAGGTTCAATCGGCGAGAGGACTGGACATAGATTCCCTGGCCATTTCTTAGGGCGATGTTGTTCTGAACATTAACATTTGATAGCTGCTGCAAAGATATGCCGTCTAACTTGTTATCGCTGGCGTTATTTGCTTGTAGGAAACAGGAGTTGCTACCCGTAAGGGATATGCCTTGATCATTGGAAAATGCTGCATTTCCGATAATAGAGCAATTAGGGGATTTGCTGAGAAGCACCCCTTCCCCCTGGTTATTACTGGTACTACAGTTTTGAATCCTGCATAGCCGGGATTCATGAAGAGCTATACCGCTTTGGCAGAACTGTATTTCGCATCCCAATAGGCTCAGGGCCTGTGCGTTGTCAGCGCGAAAGCCCTGGGCAGAACAATTGCGGGCCCGGTCGTAGGCAAACTGGCACCCGGATGATGCCTCGACCAGAAAGCCCGTGTTGCAGTTCACGGCCAGGCATCGAGATATGGTGCAGGCTTGGCTGTCTTGAAGGAGAAAACCCGTTTCCGCCCATGAGGTGCTGCTGTTTTGGATATTGCAGTTGGTGGAATTGACCAGCAACACGCCCGTGCTGCTGTTTTTTAGGGTTAAGTTGGAGGCACTAATGTTTTTGCAAGATACAAGCCCCAAAAAGCCCGAGTCCGTTGGCACCATGAGATCGGCTTTTCCAACCAGATAACAGATCGGCTTATTGTCCAGAAGATTGCTCTGGTCTATATCCTGCACAAAGAAATCATGATTTGATGACCCTGATCGTCCCTGGCCGGAATCAACGCGTAGGTTGTAAGAGTTTTCCAAAAGGACGTTCTCCCTCAGCATATTTTTCGTGCCGCCACGCAAAGATATTCCATAGACATTCCGGTATGCCTGGTTGGAGATAAGAGAGTTTTCCATTGAGCCCTGAAGAAGGATGCCGTTGCCGTTCTCGGAAAGATTATTGCTCACCAGGAGGTTATGATCGGCTCCTTCCGCAAATATTCCAGCCCGCTCGTTCTTCTCACAGATGTTGCCGGAGATGTTGCAATTTTGCGATCCGCGCAGGCTTATGCCGACTTTACCGCCTGTTATGTAGTTTTTTGTCAGGTTACTGCTGCGAGAGTCGACAACATCAAGACCGCTCACATAGCCACGGGACAGGTTGTTATAAGAAACATCGTTGCCATGGGATCTGGTGAGCACTACTCCAAATCCGTTTCCAGAAAAGGTGTTATTGACAACGGCATTTCCCCGGGAGTCTTCTATCAGCACCCCACCTTGCAAAGCAGATATTTGGCAGCCGGAAATCATGCCCCCCCAGGTGCCATTGATTCTAATGGCAGTGCTGCCCGATATGGTGCTCTGTAGAACCTCATTTTTCGCGCCGAAGATCTCGACACCCTGAGGCGAATCGATCCGACAATCCCTTATAGAATTATTCTCACCTGTCACTTTGACGGCCGTCGCGATGCCGGCTACGGTGCAGCGCACGAGTTGATTGTTTGGGGAGGCAAGGCTTATGCCAGCATCTTTTCCTCTGGCCTTTATGGTGATGTCGGATACCATGCAGCCGGGCGCAGTTACAGCTAATGATCCGTCTACAATTACAGTACCTGTGCCGGAGATGTTCACGCTTTTATCCACAATAGCTCCTGCATAATTTCCAGGCATGATTTGAATCGTATCTCCATTGCCGGCCAGGAATATGGCGGCCAAAAGCGTCTTAGCATCTCCTGATTCGCCCGGATCGACAATCAGTGTCTTAGCCTGGCAGGAAGCGACGAGAAGCAAGAGAAAGAGGGCTATGCATAGTTTCATATTTTCTGCTTTATGCATTTGCAGGCTATTAAATCTATGGCGATAGGTAGAAAGACTGAAATATGCAAATCTATTATCATTATTTTGAGCAGGGAAGGATTCTCATGGCAGGATTTCGCATACTAATTATCGAAGATGATCCGGAGCATGCCGATCTGATTAAAATGGGCTTTAGAAGGCATGATGAATTCTTCTTAGACTTTGCGGCCTCTGGTGAAGAGGGGCTGAAGATGATCGCTGCCACCGCCTATGACCTGATATCCGTGGACCTGGTCTTGCCCGGCATTGGGGGCCTGGATGTTCTGGTAAGGATCAGAAAGCTTGATCCAGACATTCCTGTAGTCATGGTTTCCGGCCACGGCACGACAGAGATGGCGGTGGTGGCCTTTGAAAACAGGGCAACCAAATATGTGGTCAAGAGCCTGGAAAGCTTCAAGAGCCTCCCTTATGTCTTCGAGAACCTTATTCAAGAGGCCAGATTCAAGGGTAACGAAAGAGCAATGCGTGGGCAGATCGAGCGATCGGAGAGAATCCACAGAAATATTGTGGAGAACGCCCTGGCAGGTATTTACATTTTGCAGGATGGGGCTTTTCGGCTTGTCAATCCAAAACTGGGCGAGATATTCGGCTGCTCTGCAGAGAGCCTGCTTGGCCTGCCCTTCTGGCAGCTCGTGAAGCCCGATGATATGCAGTGCGTGAGCCGCCTGCAGCGTGACTTGCTGTCTGATATACCCGTTTATGAGTCGAAGGTGCAGCGCAAAGACGGAACCTGTCGCTGGATTGAGTTTAGGACAGTTCCCATTGAGTACGAAGGCAAGAGAGCCATTCTTGGCAATCTCCTGGACATAACGGCAAGAAAAGAACTGGAGATTGGAATAATGCAAGCAAACCGGGAACTTGCCGCCATTGACGGCATAATGCAGACCTGTTTGCCCTCTTCGGTCGATATGGATAAGAAGCTGACTGATGCCCTGGCCCACCTCATCGCTGGCGTGGGAGGTGTACAGGTCGGCGGAGTATTTCTCCAGGAAGAGAACGGCCTGGTGCTGCGGGCGCTGCACGGATCTGTGGAGGAGCTAATCGAATTTATCAATGGAATGGAATTAGGCCTTCTTCTAGTCCTGCCTCGTGTCCATAAATGTGAGGCGGGCTCACAGCATAGCTGGATGTCGGCGCCCATAAGATGTGCCGGCGAGGCAAAGGGAGCGGTGGTCGTTGCCTGTGCTGATGCCTATTGCCTCAACTTTCTGGAAAAGGCAGCCGGGCGCATCGGCCATCTCCTAGAGGTATGCGACCAAAATAAAATGATGCTTCCCCCGGTGGAGCTGCGCCCCCAGATGAAGACCAGTACCGCCCCTGGCTAGAGATCTCGAAATCATTCAATCAGCTAAAAAATTCATCCAGCCAGTTCACCTGACCGGCAGGAAGCTTAAGCCTTCCCTGGATTATTCTCGCCACCAGCTCTGACACCTCGGGGGTACTCTTTCCGGTTGTGTCTATCTCATCAACCCGATCGCAAAACTCTACCGCCTCGACTAAAATGACATCCAGTGCTTCTGCCTCCAGATTTTCCTTTATTTTTTCGGCAGAATAGCCTCGTGCCTCCAGCCGCGACTTGAGTAGGGAGGGAGCCAGTCGCAAAACTATGGCCCAGTCTGCGAAGTGATGGGCGAAATGGCCTTCCAGGATAAGGGTCTCATCCGAGTCCAGCCTTGCCAGATAGTTGGCAAGAGCATCCATATCCGCTTCCAGACAGCCCCTCTTTGCATCTATGCCGAAATTCATGCCCCCCTTCACCAGGGCATTTATATCGATGACCCGGTAGGGCAAAAGCCCGGCAATGGTGGTCTTTCCCGTGCCGGGAGTCCCGGTCAGTGCTATTTGCATATTTCCTGGAAAGCGGAAAGGAAGCGGTCATTTTCGAACGGCGTTCCCACGGTCACCCGAGCATGATGCTCGCCTGCCCCCCAAAAGGAGCGGCAATCTCTAATGATGATGCCTCTGGCCAGAAATCTCTCCACATATTCACGGGAGTCTGGCTCGGTCTCCAGGTACAGGAAGTTGGCCTGGGAAGGGTGCGCTTTTATCTCCTTTTGCAGCCGCTGCCGTTCGGATATTATCTTTTCCACTGACCCTCGCATAAAGGGCAGATCGGCCAGAGCCGCAGCGCCTGCCGCAACCGTTGCGCAGCTGATGCCATAAAAGGGAGGCGCAGCTCTTTTGTATTGATCGGCGATCCAGCGTGGAGCTATGCCGTAGCCCAGGCGCATGCCGGCCAGGCCGAAGGCTTTGGACAGGGTGCGGCCCACGATCAGGTTGTCATACTGCTCCACCAGCCTGACCAGGCTTTTGTCGGCAAATTCCACATAAGCCTCGTCCAGAAACACAATAGCCTCCGTGCTCTCCAGCAGAGCGCGAACTTCCTCCTCGCTCGTCACATTGCCAGTGGGATTGTTGGGTGAGCAGAGAAAGGCCATCTTTGTGTCGGGCGGCACATCGCAAGCGACCTCAAAATGCGGCCCGCGCGGCGCTAAGTTGGGGGTGGCTCCGGCGGTGATGGTCAGTATCTCATAGTAGCTGAAGGTAGGAGTGGGAATGAATGTCCGATCGCCCTTTTCCAAAAAGAGGCGGGTCAGGGTGTCCATAACCCCGTCCATGCCCGCTCCTATTATGATCATCTCTTCGGGAAAGCCGGTGTAGCTGGCGATGCCCGCAATCAGCTCCTCGGGCTCAGGGTATCTCTCCGGGGAGATGCCGGCCAGAGCTTGGGCTACGCCGGGGCTGGAGCCATAGGGATTCTCGTTGCTGCCCAGCTTCACAATCGCATCCTGCGCGAGGCCATATTTGCGGGAGATCTCGCCAAAACCCTTGCCGGCCACGTAGGGCTTGAGTTGACTTAGGACGGGCCGAAGCCTCGACCTCCGCCAGGAATCAGAGTGACTCTCCAATCACGCTCACCACTTTATCGATCTCTTCTTTTCCGACTACCAGGGGCGGTATGAAGCGCAGGGTGTGCTCGCCTGTGCTGTTGATCAGAACTCCCTTTTGCAGAGCCTTTTCCACCAGTGCCTTGCAGTCCGTGTCCAGATCCAGGCCCACCATCAATCCCAGGCCGCGTATCTCCCGGGGCGCGAGCTTTTCGAGCTGGCTCTTCAGGTATGCGCCCATCTCCTCCGACCTATGCACCAGCTTCTCGTCCTTTATGACCTGAATGGTGGCAAGAGCAGCGGCGCAGATGAGGGGGCCTCCGGCAAAGGTGGAGCCGTGGTCGCCTTTCTGGAAGGCCTCCGCCGCTGGGCCTGCGGCCAGCATGGCACCAATGGGCAGGCCTCCGGCCATGGCTTTGGCCAGGGTGATGATGTCCGGCATAACACCGAAGTGATCTTTGCCAAACCACTTTCCCGTACGTCCAAAGCCGGTCTGCACCTCATCAAAGATAAGCAGCGCCCCCTTATCATCACATATCTGGCGGGCGGCACGCAGGTATTCGGCATCGGCCACATAGACTCCGGCTTCTCCCTGCACCGGCTCCAGGATGACGGCGCCCGTCTCAGCTGTCACAGCAGCTTTGAGGGCTTCCACATCGTTAAAGGGAACGAATGTCGCTTCGTTCAAAGGCTGGAAAGGCGCGCGGTAGATGGATTTGTAGGTGGTGCCTAAAGCACCCAGGGTGCGACCGTGAAAGGCACGCTCGGCGGCTACGATCTTCGATTTGCCCGTGCTGCGGCGCGTCAGCTTCAAGGCCGCCTCCACGCTCTCCGCCCCGGAGTTGCAGAAGTAGGCCCTCTTCATGCCGGTAAGAGCCTTCAGCTCCTCCGCCAAAAGCACCTGATTTTCCGTGTAGTAGAGGTTGGAGGTGTGAATGAGCGTCTTAGCTTGCCTCTTTACAGCCTCGACTACCGTCGGGTGGCAGTGGCCCACGTTGTTCACGGCGATGCCGGCCACAAAGTCCAGATACTCCTTTCCCTCCGAGTCCCAAACACGAGCTTTACTGCCGCGCACCAGGACTACATCCTGGCGGGCGTAGGTCTGGATTATGGCCTCTGATTCCCTGGCTTTCAGATCAGTTTTGTCGGTCATAGGTATTGATTCCGGTTTCGTCTTGATTGCATTCTCAATGAAGTGCTAACATATTAAAGTTGAACAGCATGTTAGCTACATCTTATTCACTCAGTCCTCTAATCCCACTACGTCCATCATGAAAAGGATTTCGCGGAAAAAGTTCCCTGGCATTAAGCATTTAAATTGAAAGCTCCCCTCAAAAGCCAATGATACCTCTTGATCCAAAAAGACCGTTGAAGTTGGAAGAGCCCAACCCGTATCTTGCGGGGGCGGCGTTTCTTGCCTGGCTCTCAAAACAGGGTCAAGAAGCGGATCTTTCGGATTGTCTGGATAAGTGGGATCTTCATAATAGGAATATACTAACCACCGCCTGAAAGAGGTTAAAAAATGAATGGATATGAAAACATAGAACGAGAACCAAAATTACCATATGGCGGATTGTTTGGAGAATCCAACCTGATAAAAGTGATTGAGCAAGTTATTGCAGATCCTGATATAGAATATAGGCCAATTGACTTGGAAATGTTAACCAAGGAATCAGCACCAACCGTTAGAGCATCATTAAAGGCCCTAACCTCTTTGGGTTTACTGGAGAAAGACGAGACCGATCGGCAGCACCCAGTGTACCGGGTAAATATCGAATCAAAACGATATATCGCATTGACCTTTTTAGCGTATGCTGTTTTGGATGACAAAAATGGCACCGACTCTATGAACAAGGTCATTGCAGACTACATTGAATCAACGCTCGGAGAATTCTCGCGACCTGTTGATGGACACATTGGAGCCACCAATCTTGAGTTAGCAATACAGGAACAAAACTCCAGAGAGAAAGCCTTTCCGTTTAGAGTCCTCACTGGGATTCAGGAAACGAAAGATATAGCTTGCGCTATGATAGTGCACCATCCCCTCGCGGGCCAGGTGCTCTCACCCGATCAGCATGGTGGATAGCAGGATCTCGATCTTATCTGTACCACATCTTTATATCGTTAAATGACGACGATCACATGGGCAAAAGTCGATCAAGACCATCTTTTATCCCTCCTACATGTTTCATCATCGACTTTGCCCTCCCTCCCATTTTCCGACCCTGGGCAGCCATCCCACAGCTTGATAAACAGCGTGGTTCTATATTCCTTTGGCCCGGAAGTTCCATGCTACTCCCCAAGTTGCTTTGGGTTCTTTCCGGGCCACATCATTCTGATCCTCTCCAGGGAATAAGAGAGTTTACAGGCCCATTTCCATAAATTCCCCTCATGCCTCAAAATGGTTATCTATTCTTTCTCATCTTGACAGCAATGGTGCCTCTTTTTCAGGAACCGCCAGAGGGCCAGCAAACCAATCACGAATAGCTTTATTTTTATAATCTTCTTTATAAGTTTCAACATAGTCTATTTCACCTGAGCTATATGTGTCTTAAGACTATAAAACTGTGAGCTTTGGCGCTTGAGCGAAAGCACTTTCGATGGCAGATAAGGAGTGAGACATCTCCGGCTTATCAACAGTGAGCTGCGAGCCTCAAGCCCAGAAGCTGTAGATCGAATGGATGCGGTTTAGTGGCACCATTAAAAATTGTTTTGCTTCATTTTCACAGGAGTCAATTTATAGCGGGCGATTCGAGTTTTGGACCCCAAACTATTTCTTATTGAAGGGACCCTTGTTCGCTGAATCGAGGGATTATACACGGCGAGAAGGGACGAATCAGTTAGGTTAGATCCTGTAATATATGAAGCGTGGTTAGGAGAAAACCCAAAAGTGATTGAAGGCGGCCCGCTTGAGCTTACGCCGTGTCCATATTGCAGCGATGAGGACGCCGTAAACTTGGACGCCCATCGAGTGTCTTCAGACGTCCTACCTAGCCATTATGCGGATAAGCTCCACATTTCAGGATATTATGGTGAATATGAAGGATTCAAAATCTACGTAAAACCAGATGGCTTTGACTATCTACTAATGGCTCACCAGTCGCATAGTGGATCCTTCAGAGATGCAGACGGAAGAAAACTCGACGACCATCCGCATTTCCATGAGCTCGACTTTTTTCATAGAATAAACGGTGCTCCAGGAACACGACGACCTGTGCCTCCAAGCCTTCGGGCTGGCATGAACTCTGCAGAGCTCTTGGAAGCCTTTTTAAACCACTACTATTTTAATGATGGAAGAGAGAATGCAATTGAGATGCCATCAAAAAGGGCCGTGCAGAAAGGATTAGAGGAGTTTTATGAATAAAGATCAGGAAGCTCTTTTCGCGAAAATAAAAGAGGCAATTTGCAGTAGTATAGGATGTTCCTCGGTCCGAAAAAATGCCATAAAGGTAACTACTCCGTATCTTGATTGGATGGGTGCGCCGGTTTCCCTGTACATCACTGATGATGGGCGCATAACCGATGGAGGGCAAACGCTCAATCAGATTAGCTCATTACGAGTTATTGAGGACTTTGAGTACTGGCCCTATAAATTGGATTATTATGAACGCTATAATATCCAGCAGATAAGAGGAAGCCTTGATTTATGCTATCTAGATTCACCAGATGGCATTCTTAAGTATATTCAAGGCATTTCCTGGCTACCCACATTTTTCGAGGCAAAACCCATATCTGCGGTCGAAGATAAATTTCCCCAGACAGTACGAAGGACTATCTTAGACACCCTCATCAATGACTATTCCGAGCGTCCAAGGGATGATGCCATCGGATGGGCGCTAAAACTAACCAAGCCCCGATCAATTAAGCTGGATGGAATAACAATACATAGCGATATGTCCCCCTCTAATAAAAATAGGTTGATACAGATTATTAGCCATGCCAATTCCAGCACTTCAGATAAACGGCAGCATGTTGCTTCAAAGCTACTGGACCCCCTGCTTTGGCGAAGAGTGAACCAACAGGTCGAAATGATTGCGGTTGTTTACGATCTCTCTAAATATCCAAATGAATCTCAGAATCTATTAGAGCAGGAAGCCGATAGAATTTTTGAAATGAAAAATGAACAGGCCAGGTTGAGAGTCGCCGAAGCGGTTGCTGAAGTATGACGTTTCAGCTTAACGGCCCTTTCGGTTATCTCTTGCCACACTTTCCTCTTTGACTTTCCTTCCAGCCGGGCTTTAAGCCGCTTGCTGATGCTTTGTGTGAGCCGGCCGACGTGTTCTTGAAGGAAGTCGATCATTCCATACATCTGCTTGATCGCGTAGAATCTATGGGTTGTTAAGATCGAACCCTTTTCCGATTTTATTCCAGCTGTCTTTATGGTCTTCATAGGAAGGAGGTTGCAGCCAATAAGATACCCTTCCTTCTTTCTCACCTCGATGGAGTGCTTCCTCAGCCTCTTTTGCTTTGAGGATATATATTTCGGGACTCTCTAGCAGTACACAGACGATCAAAAATTCTGCCATCAGATTTTGGGTTTTACCAAATGGAACTGGATTCTTGTGGCTCAATGACTTAACTTGGATGGTGAGCATTTTCTGGGCATCCTGGCTATAAATGACAAGATCAATTCCCTTGGCATTTCTGCTGGTTGGCAGGCAATTCCAACCTCTCTTTGATAGTTCATAGCAAACATGGAAGAGACCCATGTTTCCGACCAGTTGATTGGGTGATTTTGGCGAACTCTCTGAATTTGCCATGTTTATATCCCTCATCTATTAGCTTCGTACTTCTTTAGATCGCGGTATGTTTTTAGATCTTTGCCTTAGTCAACTCTACCAGTGCCTTCAAGTGATGTCTGAGGGATCTTTAAGAATTGTCCAAAAGAGAACAGAGCTTTGTCGAGCTTTCGGTCTTCGTAAGACTCATGGTGATTATAGAAGGGTAGATATTCATTGATGTAACTTGATTGCTTATCTCTATTTTTGCGGGGACTCTCCTTAATTGTACCATTCTGTAAATAATGCATTGCTCAGCAAACGTTTTGGTCAAAGATTGGATACCTGTCGGGATGCATGATGTGCAAGGTGAAAATTTTCCATATCATACCTTTGCCCTTTAGCTCATTCGTAAGAAAGTTGTTCGCATCTTCTAGGGAATTCAATGGAGGGCTAAGAAAATGATCCAGGCAGGTAATTACAGTCTCTACAAACGGATGCTCTCCGGCTTCGATAGACTTGCGATTTATCTGCATTGCCTTCCAAGCAAAAAGTTTCCTAACAGATTTGGGAGTCAAGGGTCGTTTGATATATTTCCGATATGTTGGTTCGGATCTGTCATTGTACCTTCTGGCCCAGAACTCTACGAAATTTGTTGGATCAGTCTCTTGCTTGAGAATATAGTAATTCATTTTATCATCGCCTTTGTCCTAATCGAGTGACCTCACGAACTTTGCAGCTATATCTACGAATGCAGGTTCAACCTTTCTTGGAGGACTTCTTTGGATGGCCAAATGTCCATCGAAGTTACCAAACTTCTCCCTCATCTCGGGTGACAGAATCTTAATTCGTCTGCCAGCTTTATCCAGGTCCATTGTGCTAATCAAAACAGCTTTTTTTAATAGACGACTCTTATTAGAACCTTTAACCAAAACTAGCTGATCTTTTTGTTCTTTGAATAGATCTCTATGCATTACATGAGAATTTTTGCTAAATAGACGATCAATAACGTCTGGTTCAAAATCTGCTGCTAATCCCGCTTTCAAGACCTCGAAATATCCCATTAAATAAAGAGCAGGGTCACATTTGAAGTCCCATCCTTCTAATCCGCAGTAGAAGACCAACATATCACCTTCTTCAAGGAACTTGAGGCCTGATTTTAGTTTGGCGGGATCACCATAAGTATATGTCTTGAATTCTGGATCCACATGAATAGGCCGGTCTTCCATTCTTGATTGACGCGATTTACTACGGAAAAAATCTTTAAGAGGGCGGCCATATTTGCCTTCTGTATTCCCATATGTTTGAGTCTCAATTGCATCCATAGTACTTTGACCATCATCAGGTATTGGAATAAATTCAAAAGTTCTGTCTTGAAATAACGGTCCTTGAATACCACCACACCCAGAATCAATGCCCACCCTTAGCAGAACCACTTTCATGGTCGAATTGCCTCTGCAATGTCCGTCCTCAGCCTTATTTTGGTTATTTCCACCAGAACCGCCACCTGAGCTCTTAGCCTTGCCCTCTTTCGGCAACATTATTTAGGATTCCTGCAACATCTGCCAGGTCCTTGGATACCGCCCACCACAAGATCCCAAAGCCGCCCTGCTCATTTATCGCCTAAACCACCCATCAAGGTAGGTTTCTTGCCTCAGCATTCAGCTTGTTTCTCTCCCAGCTCTTCATAAATCGACCTGAACTGCCCCCCCGCGCGGTCTCCAAGCTTTCATCCTTGAGCCAGAAAATGTCCTGGCCAGCTTTGTCACATTTGCATTAGCTCTTCATGACTGAAGGCCCTGACCAGGTGCCTCCGGAGCGCAGGATCTTGATGAGCTTTTCAAAATGGATCTTCTGGCTCGCGATCTCCTGGTCTGGCTCCGCATCATCCACAGCCACCTCGACTGCTGCAAAAATCAGAGAGCTTGACGATATCCCGATGGTCTTGTCCAGCACGTTCCGCTTCTTTCTAAATGCTCTTGGCAAATCGCAGACTCGTCTGTATCTGGCGGTTGACGTCGCGAGAGGTAATCTCCATGTGGCCGGGATACATGGTTTGTACATCCAACGTGGTCAGCCGCTCGATGGATTTGACCAGCTCCGGCGTATCGCCTCCGTACATATCCGTCCGGCCGATGTTCCCGTCCGGAAAGACGGTGTCTCCGGAGAAGAGCACCTTCGCATCCTTCTCATAGAGGCAGAGGCTGCCCAGGGAGTGGCCAGGGGTCTCCATAACCTGCAGCTTCCATTCTCCAATATCCAGGACCATGCCCTCCTTAAGGGTCTCGTCCACCTTATAATCCGAGGCCTGCTGGCCGAAGAGATAGGCGACAGAGGCCATGTCGTCGCCCACCGCACCTACCTCTTTCTCGCTCAAGAGGAGCCTTGCACCCGTCGCTTCCTGGAGCACCGGAGCCGCGCCGGAGTGGTCGTGGTGGCAGTGAGTGAGAACGATCATCTCGATTTGTGTTGGATCGATGAATTTCTTGATATTTTTTAGGGTCGGGCCGGCCATCATGCCTGCATCTACCAAAATGGGTTTTTTGTCCAGGATCAGGTAGACATTGCCATCGAATGCCGCACCGCTAACCTTATGCACTTCAACCATGAGATAAACACCTTAGCTCTTACAATATATCAGTTGGTATTAATGACGTTGATGCAAGAGGCAAGCCGAGGGCGCGTGCCCAGTTCGATTGAGGCCGTGGCCAAGCGTGAGGGAATAGATCCGGCGAAGCTGGCCGCTCTGGTGGCAGCGGGAAGAGTGGTCATACCCAGAAACATCCGCCGTGAGCGAATGCAGCCCACCGGAGTGGGCGAGCTGCTCACCACCAAGGTGAATGTGAATGTGGGCACCTCACAAAACCTGGACTCTCCGCAAAGCGAAGTGGAAAAGGCGCTAGCGGCAGCGGCGGCGGGCGCAGACGCAGTGATGGACCTGTCCACGGGCGGAGATCTGGACGCAGTGCGACGCATGATTTTGGACGCAGTCAGTGTTCCCGTGGGCTCGGTGCCCATTTACAATGCAGCCGTCAAGAAGGACCTGACCAGCCAGGGCATGTTCAACGCTCTGGAAAAGCATGCCAAAGACGGCGTGGACTTCGTAACGGTCCATGTGGGCGTGAACAAGAATTCTCTGGAGCGACTTCGCCTGGATCCGCGCGTCCTGGGCGTGGTGAGCCGGGGCGGCTCTCTGACTATGAAGTACATCAGCGAGACGGGCGAGGACAATCCCTACTACTCTGAGTACGACTATCTTCTGGAGATGGCCAAAGAGTATGATCTGACTCTCTCTTTGGGCGATGGCCTTCGGCCTGGCTGCATTGAGGATGCCTCCGACCGGGCCAAGTACATGGAATTCATCATGCTGGGCGAGCTGGTGAAGAGAGCGCGCGCCGCGGGTGTGCAGGCCATGGTGGAGGGGCCGGGGCATGTGCCAGCTGATGAGATCGAAACCAGCGTCAAGGCCATGAAGCATTTGACGGACGGCGCGCCACTCTATTTGTTGGGCCCGCTGGTCACAGACATTGCGCCCGGCTACGACCACATCACCGCCGCCATGGGCGGAGTGATTGCGGGCATGGCGGGAGCCGACTTTCTCTGCGCCACCACGCCCTCCGAACACCTGGACCTGCCTACCGTTGAGGATGTGATCGAGGGCACCTACGTCACCCGCGTAGCTGCGCACGCCGCGGACCTCACCCGTCCCGGCGTGCGGGAGAAGGCTCGGGCCTGGGATTTGCAGATGGCCCGCGCTCGCGCCGAGCTGAACTGGGAAGGGCAGTTTCAGGCAGCCATAAATCCGGCCCGGGCGAAGCTGATCCGCCACCGGCGCGGCGTGGAGACGGATACCTGCACCATGTGCTCAGAGCTATGTGCCATCCGTCTGGCGAAAGAGGCCATGGAGAAAGGGATAGGGCGCAAGTAATCCGCCCTTAAAAAACTTTTTTAGTATAGAAAATAATTAAATAGTCATCTGATAACAAGTTGGCATGAACGCCGCATTGCGGCGCGCATCCGCGAGGTTGATCTGCCATGAGTTCGATATTTGGAGAGTTTCTGACCTTTCCCCAAGAGAAGGGGCCCGAAGTGCAGCTTCGAGTCTACGGCGATGAGTTCTATTCCCGATATGAGAATACGGACGGTTATTCTGTGGTCTACGACCAGGACCATGGACTGTACTGCTATGCCTTCCTGATCTTGGGCGAGTTCGTCTCCAGTGGAGTGGATTCATCCCTTAGCCCGCCCGAAAGGGTCCGCCGCCACTTTAAAGAATCAGAAGAGGTTAGAAACCGCAAGTTTGAGGCGAGATATGCCAAGATGGACCCCCCTGCATCCGCCTTCAAGCCCAGCCTCAATCTTCGGACCTTCGGAGCAGAAAAAGGACTCTTAGAAGGAAGACGGGTGAGCGAGGGCGAGATCAAAGGCCTGACGGTGCTGGTCCAGTTCAGTGACGTGAAAAGCACCGTCACACGGGAGGATGTAGACGCCCAGCTCAATGGCCAAGGCTACCATGAGAACGGCAACTTCTGCTCTGTGCGAGAGTATTTCCGTCTCATGTCCAGCGGCAAGCTGGACTACAGCAACGTGGTGGTGGGGCCCATAACCCTAAGCCGCAATCGTCAATACTATACGGAAAATCTGCTCGTCAAGGAGGCCCTCGACCTGGCTGTCAAAGGCGGTCTCGCGCTGGAGCAGTTCGACTCGCGAGGAGTGGGAATGGTCGATGCCATGAGCTTTCTTTACGCCGGCCAGACCCAATATTTGGGAGAGCTGTGGCCACATAACCATATCATAGACCTCAAGTACAAAAATATGAAGACCTATTTTTATATGCTTTCCAGCATGGGCAGAAGCAAGGAGGACCTCTCCATTGGAACCTTCTGCCATGAGAGCGGTCACATGATCTGCCGCTGGCCGGACCTCTACGATTACGGCAATCGAGACGGTGACTTCGAGAAGAGTGCAGGCCTTGGCTACTTCTGCCTCATGAGCGCCGGAAATCATAATGATGATGGAAGAACTCCTGCGCCGGTATGCGTCTTCCTGCGTAACCTTGTAGGATGGTGCGATAAAACAGTTCGCCTTAACCAGCCCGGCCAGTATCAGGCAGATCATGGGGATTATGGCACAGCCATGATTTATGAGACAGGCAAGATAAATGAGTATTTCCTGGTGGAGAACCGCTCCGGGATAGATCTGGACGCCTCCATTCCCGCCGGCGGCCTGGCCGTTTATCACTGCGACACTTTAGGCTCAAATGAATGGCAGGGCGGATCAGCAACCAAGCATTACCAGTGTGGACTCCTGCAGGCGGACGGCAGCTTGGATCTGGAAACCAACCGCAGCATGGGTGACGAAAAGGATCTCTTCGGCCGGATGATGGGAATCGCTCTCAGCCACAACACAAGACCCACCTCTGTTTTATGGGACGGCTCGGACTCAGGCCTGATGATATCAAATATCGGAGAACCTGGCCGTGTCATAACATTTGTAATAGGGCAGGAAAAGACCGATCACGTGGCCAAAGGATCAACGCTATCCGGTGAGATAATCCCCGACAATAGTCCTCCGGGCCTTGTCAATGCTATTTCTCTCGACTTGGATGGCAAGGTGAAGAGACTGGTGGTGGAAGTTGATATAAGCCACAACAACATCTCCAACCTGAGAGTAGAACTCACTTCACCAGGTGGCAAAAGAGCCATTCTGCACAATCGCACCGGCATAGGCAAGAAGGATCTGCTGAAGAGTTATGATTCCCAATCAAAGGCCTCTTTAGTCGCCTTTCTCGGTCAATCCTTGAAGGGCAAATGGATCCTTCGGATCAGGGATTTAGCAAGCAGAGACACAGGCAAGCTGAACAAATGGAGCCTGGAGGTAACCTACTGATTTCCATGATGTTCAGGTGAGGCTCAGGAGAGACTCAAAGCTAAATATTACATTGACAGAGTAGCAGCCAATGAGGTGTAATAATTGAGATCTAATTGTTTATGCTTATGTATTCTGGCCCTGATCTTGGGTGTCGGAGCCGCAGGTGCAATAGGAGCGCAGGGATTTTCCATGCTGCAATCTATGGACATGACCGGTGGCGCTTTTAACGAAGACTATGTGAACAGCCTGTTCGGAATCGGCGGCATGGGCACGGAATTGAGCGGCCCGTGGTTTGGCCCACAGTTCGAGAACACCAGCAGTGCTTCTTCCTTCCTCTCCGAGTTCTACATCAATACCAGCGTGCCCGTGATCGGCTTTACCCCGGTGAAATTCGATGTCACGCATAAGATGCCCTCCAGGATCTACTTCGGTAGCGGCCGGGATGTCACCTATACCCAGTACCAGTCGGCCATAGCCACCGCAAGAGGCAATGAGCTGTGGATTCAGAAGGGTCTGGATTGGTCAGCGTATGCCATCGTTCCAGCAGGAACCGGCATGCAGTTCATCGCCTTTGCTCCGGCGGGCGGACAGGCCGATTACTATGAAATCGTTCAGACAGATGCTCTGAATATAACCAGCAAGCGCGTCAATTTCTACTCCGGCTACAACAGCCTGAACTTCAGGGCGGAAAAAGTAGGCAGGCACATCCTGCTCTTCGTGCTGAGCAACCAGCCCAGCAACTCCATCATTGTAGATGTGATCAGCCAGGCACCACCGGTTAGCCAGGTCCCGGCGGCAGGCCAGATGCCGCCCTCCTCCAATATGCCGCCTGCCTACAATCAACCCAATGCCGGCTACAGTCAAACCACTACGAGCGGCCTAGGCCAGACCACCACCAGCACTTCAACCCAGTATCAGACATATGGCACATCTTATCCACCACAAACGGGAGGCTTGGCTGGAGACACTCCAGTTACCATTCAGTCCCAGGGAATGAGGGGCTATCAGGTCTTTCTGGATGAAGTCTTAATCGGCACGGAAGGAACCGGCGGCGATGCTCCGGATGGGAAATTCAGCTTCAATGTGATAGGCAACCAAAACCACAACGTAAGGGTATTCGATGGTCAATTCAATTACCCAAAGAGCATGTATTTCCAAAGAGGGGTCCTAAAGATAATTAACGTGGAAGCGGGAACGGCTGTATATATTTAATTCATTTTTTTTATTTTTTAATTTATAATGAGATATTAAACGTATGACATTTTTAGTGGCAGTGTTGCTTATTTAATATCGTTGACTTCGATTACATCCACTACTATTATTTTCAGCCACTATTTACCGGAAAGAGATAAATCCCATCGAATGGTTCTATGAATAGGGTCGATCATTTTGAGAAAAGACGAATTCTTGCAGCAGTTCGAAGGCATCATGCTTCCCGAGACGTTTGATCAGAATCTTCTGGATCACGCCGCGGAGATGTTCGGAAAATGGGGCAAAAGCACTCATATGAACGAGAAGGAGCATCTCTTCGAGACCTATGGTCTGGCCTCGAAACAAGATGACAACACCGAGGTTAAAACGCAGAAAATTGCCCTGCGCTTTGTCTGCACGAGGATGATGGAAGCAAACTTCAGCCGAAAGGATGCAGCAGACCTAATCCGCAATTTCAATAAGATCAAATATCCCGGCTACGAGTGGCTGGAGTAGGGCGACGCGACGGGGAGATGCGAGATTTTTTTTGAGCCAGTCCTTGCGTCTCCCCTCTGCGCACGATTGATGATACCATTCGGGCCATCGCTCAATAATACAGCTTCAGATAGATGTGAAATCCCAAGAAAAGGGACGCCACCCAAAGGCCAGCCGCCGCCTGCATGGCCCGCCTGAGAGCAAGCCGGGCCTTTAAACGCCCCAGATAAACCAGGTTGATGTAGATCCAGAGCAGTACCACTGCCAGGCCCAGACCGTGGTGCAGCAAGACCTCGGCCTGAAAGATGCCATTGGTCCGGCCCGGCACCAGGATCGCGACCATGGCAGGAGACATCAGCGCCAGGACGGCCAGAATCTGGGCCGTGACCGCTAGGCGGAGGACGAGGCAATGCTTCTGAAAATTCTTCTTTTTGGCCAGGAAGACGGCAAAGCCTAGGGCTGCGGCGAGGATCAATTGCAAGATGAGGTTTGATGCAACTAATGTCTGATAATCCAGGGGCATGCATTCTCAATAAATCCAGAGGAACTTAAGGCTTTGCGAGCCCGCGGGGCAAATCCCGCACAATTTCCTGGGTTCGCACCCAATTTTTGCAGGTCTTGCAACGGTCGCCCATTAATCCCTCTACTCTTTGATCTTCTTCATCAGCCAGCCCATGTTCTGCCCCAGAGTTCTCATGATCTGTATTCCCTCCTCATCCTTTTCCACATCCTTTTCGTGCAGACCCATGCCGATATTCCAGTAGCTGGAGCCGGCTATTATCATCTGGTTGATGAGGAAGAAGTGATTTATGGAGTCGAAGACGTGAATGGCTCCCGCCCGGCGCACGGCCACCACTGCCGCTCCCACCTTGCGCTTGAACATATCCCCATTGGCCTTTCCCACAAATCCGGACCGATCGATGAGGGCCTTCAGCTCGGGCGTGAGATCGGCAAAGTAGGTGGGCGAGCCCATAATGATCCCGTCCGCCCCACTCATTTTCTCGATGCATTCGTTTACGATATCCTTATCCAGGGCGCACTTGCCATTTTTCTTCTCAAAGCACTTGAAGCAGGCGATGCAGCCGGAAAGGGGCCCTTTCAGATGCACCAGTTCCGTCTCTATGCCCTGGCCTTCCAGCTCCTTGAGAACAACGCCCAACAGGGTTGCGGTATTGCCATCCTTGCGAGGACTGCCGTTAAATGCAACAACTTTCATGCTGATTTCCTCTTATTTCTTTTACATAAATTATATTCAAGTCAATGTTGCCGTTTTCAGATCTCAATCAGACGGTACTCTTTGTTTCCGAGACCAATCTTTTCCCCGTAGTCCAACTGGATATTTCCGAGAGTGCTCTCCCAGACGCCCAGGAACTTGTCCTTTCCCGGCGCATGATTCTTCTGCAAAAGCGTGTTTGCCAGGCCCATCTGCCGGTTCACCAGATCGTAGCTGGCCTGATCTATGGCCACCGGGTCCTTCGAGGCCAGGATGCCGATGTCCGGCACGAAGGATGCATCGCTCCAGGGCACGCAGTCGCAGTCCGGGGTGATATTGAGCAGGAAGTTGAAGAACCCTACCCGGTTTTCCTTTCCCTTTATCGCACCAAAGGCATACTCCGTCATCCTTTCCATGAAGGGCGGCACCTCTACAAACCAGTCGAAGTCCAGGGCGTGAGTCGGGCAAACGCGCAGGCACTTGCCGCAGCCTGTGCATAGATTGTAATCGACTGCCGATATCTTTTTTCCCACCGTGATGGCTCGCTGCGGGCAGCCGTCCATGCAGGAGCGGCAGCCGCTGCATAGCTCTGCGTTGATATGGGCTTGGCACTGTGTTGCTCCGCCTTGCCCAAAGCGGGAGCACAGCCCATGCCCAGAATCTTTATGGCGCCCCCAAAGCCGGCAGGAAGGTGGGCCTTGAAATGGGATACTACGATCATGCTATTGGCAGAGGCGATCTCTGCTGCGATCTTGACAATGCGAAAATGCTTCCTGTCGATGGAAACCTCCCGGAAATTGTCGCCTTGCAGGCCGTCGGCAATGATGGCCGGCGCTCCGGCCACAGCCTGGCCAAAGCCGTGCTCGGCAGCCGTTTGCAGATGATCGACGGCATTGGCCCGACTTCCTCCATAAAGGGTATTGGTATCAGTAAGAAATGGCTTTGCGCCAAGAGAGCGGATCTTTTCTGCAATGGGCCGGACCAAGACCGGATTTACATAAGAATCGTTTCCCTTTTCCCCGAAGTGGATCTTGATGGCGGTGAGATCGCCTTTTTGTACCACTTCATCTAAACCCGCGGCATCAAAGAGCCTCACGATCCGGTTTTGCTTGTTATCTTGAAAGCTTCTCGCCCTGACGCCCGCAAAATAGACAGTGCTTTTCAATTCTTGCCCACCTCCAAATAGCTGATGTGTGATCTGCTTCATTAATAAAAGAATTTTATGCCTGGCAAAAAGATATATGCCAATAATGGCTTAAATGGCTTAGAATCTTTCTGAAGAGGAATTGCAATTGACCGCTAATAACTATAAGGCATGGGATGTATCGGAGGCCGACTACCCCGCGAATGGTCCCATGGAGGAGAGGCTAAAGTTCCTTTTGCGCTATGCAATTTTGGCCCCCTCCGGCCCCAACAGCCAGCCCTGGAAGTATGCCATTAATGACCACAGCGTTTCCGTCTTCGCCGATTTAAGCCGGGCCTTGCCTTTTGTTGATCCCAGCAACCGCACCCTCTACATGAGCGTGGGCTGCGCCATCGCCAACCTGGCCGTCGCCGGAACGCATTTCGGCTTTGCTCCGAAGGTGAGCTACTTCCCAGACGGGCAAGAGAGCGATCTGGTGGCCGAGGTGCAGCTTTTGCCCGGCGCCCGCCCCGTGGATGGGCAAGATGATCTCTTCCCCCAGATACAAAGAAGGCACACCACCAAAGACAGATATGAAAATGCAGAAATCGAACCTTTCATTTTAAAGGAGATTGAGAGGAACATAAATCTCCCCGGCCTTTATCTCAGCTACCTGCCCGATAAGGATGCCAAGGCGAAAATGGCAGATCTGGTTTCCCGCGCCCATCAGACTCAACTGGCCAAAAAGGAATTTCGCCATAATCTGGGGGACTGGCTGCGCGGTAACTGGACGACCGAGCCGGACGGCATGCCCCTTTATACCTTCGGAGTGCCGGATGTCGTATCTTTGGGGTTTCCCGCCGCCTTCAAGGAGTTCGACCTCTCCCGGCCGGTCATCTACCGGGACTCGGGCCTCATCCACGACTGCTCCACCCTTGCCGTGCTTACCACCGACCAAGATGATAAGCAGACCTGGACCATGTGCGGCTTCGCCCTGGAAAATCTGCTGCTCCGGGCCACCTTTTACGATGTAAGAGCATCCTTCTTCAGCCAGCCCATAGGCCTTGCAAACTTGCGAGAGGAGCTGAAGATGCAGGTCAACCGCGGCCACCCCCAGCTTATCTTCAGCCTGGGGATGGCAAAGCCCATGCGTCCCAGCCCCAGGCGACCTCTCGAGGATGTGATTATTAAGCGGTCTTAGCCGGCGCACCAAGAGGGATATTTTTCAGGCCATAGAGAACGCACCTCAGCTCCTCAAGCTGCACCGGCTTGGAAATGTAACCGTCCATGCCGGCAAGCAAACATCTCTCTTTGTCCCCTTCTAACGCATAGGCGGTCATGGCCAGAATCTTCGGCCTCTTTTTTAAATTAAGATCCAAAATGGCACGGGTAGCCTCCAGGCCGTCCATCTCCGGCATCTGCACGTCCATGAGGATCACATCATAGGCCTTTTTTAAAATAGCCTGTAAGACCTCCCGGCCATTGGAGACCACATCGGCTCTGTAGCCTAGCTTCTTTAGCATAAGACGCGCAACCTTCTGGTTGACAAGGTTATCTTCTGCCAGCAATACGTCCAGATCCGGGTGTTTCATCGCACTGCTACAGGTAGGCACCTTCTTATGACTGGGGGGCATTAAAGCCTCCTGCAGGGCGAAGATAATACTGCTTTGCGTTGCAGGCTTGATTAGAGTTTTTTTGCCTTTGCGATGTTGTCCGAGCGAGGCGAAGGTGATGGTAGGAAGACGCTCTTCTATCTCCTCGGCCAGCTCTTCGGCCCCCGGAACATCCAGATCCAAAATTGCGGCATCAAAACGGCTCTCTACCATTTCCCGCGCCTCAAAGGCCGAGACCACTGGATATATCTGCATCCCCGAGGTGTGGGCATAATCCAACAGTCCCTTCAAGCAGCCTTCGCTGCTGAGCAGAGCCATTATCTTCTTACCGGCCATATGCACCTTTACAGCCTCTCCGGAAAATGGCTGGGCAAAAATCTGGAAGTGGAAGGTTGAGCCCTCGCGTAGCTTGCTTTGCACCCAGATCCTGCCGCCCATCAGCTCTACCAGCCTCTTGCTTATGGCCAGGCCAAGGCCCGTCCCCCCATATTTTCTGGAAGTAGAAGCATCGACCTGGCTGAAGGAGAGGAAGAGCTTTTTCATGTCCAGAGGATTGATGCCTATTCCCGTATCGAAAACCGAAAAGTGGATTTCATCCGCATTTTCACCAGGCTTGACATGAATGGCTATGCTGCCTTTTTCCGTAAATTTTACCGCATTGCTGAGCAGGTTGGCCAGGACCTGGCGCAGCCGAACCGAGTCCCCTAGAATAGTTGGGGCAATCCTCTCGTCAATATCATAAGTCAGATCCAGTACTTTCTCCGCTGCCTTTGTCGCCACCATATCCAGCGAGGACTCGATGCTGTCGCGTAAATTGAAGGGCAAATGCTCCAGCTTCATCTTGCCTTCATCTATCTTGGAGAAATCCAGGATATCATTGATGATGGCAAGCAACGCATCACCACTGCTGTGAATGGTCTCCACGAAATCACGCTGCTCTTCTGTGAGGCAGGTTTCCAGCAAGAGTCCGGCAAGGCCAATAACCGCATTCATGGGAGTACGTATCTCGTGGCTCATATTGGCCAAAAACTCGCTCTTCGCCCGGCAAGCCGTATCTGCCGCCTGCTGCGCAGAACGAAGCTCGATTTCCGTTTCTTTATGCAAGACCGTCTCCTCTTGTAACGCCGCATTTGCCCGGAGGAGCCAGGCCGTCCTCTCCGACACCCTCTTTTCCAGCCCTTCCTGCGTCTTTTTCAGGGCCTCTTCCGTCCTTCTGCGCAAAATGGCTTCGCCGATGCTACCCGCCGCCGCCTGAAGTACAGCGATCTCGCTGTCGATCCATCGCCGCTCATTATGACAGTCTTCAAAACATATAACCGCAAAAAACCGACCCTCGATGAAGACGGGCAGGAGCAGAAAAGAGCGAACATCTAATTCCACCAGTACCGTTGCACCAGGAACCCTGAGCTCTGAAGTTATGCCCTGGATGGGATTGCTGCGAGAGAGCGTATCCTGCCAGTCTGGAAAATGCTCCAACCAGGACAAATCCCCGGAAAATGGCTTTGCAGGCTCTCGAAACCATTGCATGGGAAGACATTCCAGCCGCACTTCGCTCTGCAATTCCCGGTTCTCCAGAATATGGACCCGATCTACATCTCCCACCTCACCTAGAATGCCTAAAGCCCTCTTTACGGCCCGGGGATCGGATGTGAGAAGGTAGTTAGTGGCCTTGGCCGCCCCTTGCAGCAATAAATCGCGCCTGTGCAGCGTCTCCTCTGCACTTCGTCGTTGGATGATCTTCCACATGCCGCTCATGAGCAGCGTGAGCTGGCGCACATCGGAGTCGTCGTACTCCTCCTCCTTGTTGCCGAGACCCGCCACAATGACAATCTTGCCTTTGTCCATGATGGGCACATTCATGTGGCGGACAACATTGACGTGACCTACGGGGGTGCCTCTTCTCTGGGGGCAGGAGGCATAATCATTGGTTATCACCGCTTTTCTCTGCCGAATAGCCTCACCCCAAAGCCCCGTTTCCTGCAGAGGATAGACGATCTTTTTATGTTCAATGTCGCACGTCTGCATGGCCTTCTTGGACCAGGAGTGCATAAAGAGCGTCTTTTCTTCGTCGTCAACAAAAGCCAGGTAACCGAGCTTAGAGCCGGTTAGCTTGACCCCGGCCTCCAGGGCGAAGGCGGCAATCTCTTTAATGGAGGCCTCATCCATCTGGTTTAACCTTTGCAGAGCCTCCAGCCGGGAATCGTCCAGAAGCAGTGCTTCTTCCGCTCGCTTTCTGTCGGTGATGTTGTAAAAGTTGGCCAATAGATAGATGGGGTTGCCAAAGTCGTCTTTGACCAGTGCACACATCATCTCCGCCATGTAGGATTGGCCATCCGACCTCTTTAAAAAAATCTCCCCCTGCCACTGCCCAACAAAATGAAGGGCGGGTATGACCTCTTCTTGCAGCTTGGCTTTACCCTCTGCATTTGTAAAATCGAATACAGACCGGCCTTTTGCCTCAGATATGTCGCGAAAACCGGAATTTTTCAAAAGGCTGGCGTTTACATACTCAATATTTCCGAAGAGATCGGTAAGTACAATGGCCGTGGGAACTGCCTCTACCGCTTTTGTCATCGGCAAAGAGGCCAAAAGATCTTCGAGGTCCTCCTTTAGGCCTTTAAGCAACACCGACATTTGCCCCGCATTGCCGCCCTTCTCCAGCATATCTGCTATTTTCCGCAGCATCTGCTCGATCTTCGTTTCTGGATCGCTGCTTGCAAGCTTCTCTTCGCCCAACGGTTATCACTGCCTGCGCTTCTAACAGATAGACATCGTTACTCTTAATCAATATATTGGACGATCATGGAGCCGATATTTTTAATGCATCTGTAATGATGGTCGAGAAGGTCTCATCCGATTGGTTTTTCTCATTCATTTAATGGCCATATTTTTCTCTTGAAAACCCCGTTGCAACAATGCGATCAATTCCTCGGTGTTGTACCGGGATATCAGATCTAAGAGCAGGTCAGTTTGCATATAGAAGCGTCTAGCTTTGCCAATCCTCTCCAATGCCGTTTCTGACACATGCTCACAGGCTCTGAGATCCACTTCCGTCCGGTTCATGGCGACTATGATTCCCTGCATCTCATGCCTCATGTTGATTATCATTTCCTTCTTGAGGGAATCAGGTTCGTTAACTGGAATATAGTGGTATCTCTTGTCGCCCGGGATGATCACCCTCTTGACCAACCCCATTCGTTCCAGAGTGCTCATATTGGAGCTGACTGTGGACTTGCTGTAGCCGGTATCTTCCACCAGTTCGTCCATGGAAACGGGCCTGTCCGCCAGAAACAGTGTGCCGCGTAAAACACCCACTGCATCGCAGCAACCGTAGCTGTTGGCCACTTTGACGCAGGCGTCAACCATATATCTCTTCAAGATATCCGCCTCATCTCTATCCATCCATTTCCAGAAGACCACAACTTTTAAGTACTTTTTGCAGGTTCCGAACGTTTGGTAATTTCCGAACAAAACTGAGGTAGACCGCGAATGAAAAGCACAGAAAGGCTCGGCCAATGGATCGCAGATAATCCTATGATAATCATGGCGGCCGCACTGCTTCTAACTCTCGCCTCCCTGCACTATGCCCAGCAAATTGAGATGCAAGGTATGACCACGGAGAGCATGGTGGGCAAAGATTCTCCACTCTACCAGCTTTTCGACCACCTTTATGTGGAGAAGTTTGCCACCGAGTCCATAGCCGTGCTCATTGAGGCGGAGGATGTCACAAAACCAGAGATTCTGAGGGCGATGGATAAGCTCTCGCAAAAGATGCGCATAGCCCCGGATGTTCTGGCAGTGACCAGCATCGCCGATATCGTGGCAGATACAGAGAAGAGCGAAAGCGGTATCAGAATAATTCCCACCCAGGAGAGGATCGATGAAATTCTCTCTTATCCGGCAAATCTTCCTGCCGTAAATGCTATGATGCCGGATAAAAAGCACACCATGCTCTCTATCGAGCTGCCGGTTTCTTTGAAGGAATCCCAGCTGAGTGAGATTTACCTAGAGACGTTTGGCCAGGTGAAGATGGCCGAGTTTCCGCCGGACGTGGGCGTTACCGTCACCGGCAAACCGGCGCTTATGAATTCAATAACCGGAGAGATGGCCAAGAGCAACGGCCCCATTCTTGCTCTAGCCGGCCTGCTCATGATCGTGGCTTTGCTGATATCCTTTAATCATGTGAAATGGTCGTTGCTCCCCATCCCCGTCGTCTTCCTGGGCATAATATGGTCCTTCGGAGCTATGGGATTTTTGCACATACCTTTTACCATGGTATCCATGTCCGCCTTCCCGGTGCTGATCGGTATTGGCATAGACTATGCCATCCAATTTCACAACCGGATCGATGAGGAGTTCCTTAAAGGCGGCTCACCTACAAAAGCCGTGATACAAACGGTAAGCCATGTCTCCATGCCGGTCATGATAGCCTTGATCATAACCGCCATGGGATTCGTCTCCCTCCTCACCTCATCCGTGCCCATGACCAGAGATTTCGGACTGTTATGCCTGGTCGGGCTCTTTCTTTGCTATCTGTCCGCTCTTTTCGTGGGCATCACTCTGCTATACATTGTGGAGAAGATGGGATTGGGCAAGAGAGCAACGATGAAAGCGGATGCAATCGCCAATGTGCCCAAAGATACAATGATAGGAAGCATCATTGAGAAGGTCTCTGATATCTGCATTCAAAGATGGCATCTGGTGCTCGCCTGCGCACTCTTCCTCTCCCTGGTAGGCATCTATGCAGATACTCAAGTTCAGGTGAATACCGACTTCAAGAATTATGTACCTCAGGACTTGCCTCCACTCATCGACTTCAGACATATGAGCGACATCTTTGGAGGCACGGATACGGTAGACCTCATCGTTCAGGCCGATGACATTACCGACCCCGATACCCTGCGCTGGATGGATGAATTTTGCATATATCTAAAGAGTTCCCGAGATCAGGTATATGGCTTCGAAAGCATAGCCTCCTTGGTAAAACGGGCCAATGGCGGCGAGATACCACAAGATCAAACTGAGATCCGAAGGCTGATCGATTCCCTTCCCACCCAGATGCGAGTTTTGCAACTTGATGGTCACGACACGGCCCTAATCAAGCTGAATGTGGGCAAAGAGCTGACCAACATGGGCGCAGAGGGCACCGACCGGCTCATAAAAGAGATCGATAAAGACATCGCCTGGCATCAGCCGCCTCCCGGAGTGTCTGTGCGACAAACGGGCGACGCTGTAGTGATGACCACCGTCATCACTGCATTGACACAAGGCAGAACGGAGATGACTCTGCTGGGATTGGTGCTGATCTTTGTCGTGCTGCTGCTCATCTACCGGGACCTGATAAAAGCGCTGCTGCCAGTACTGCCCATGCTGGTGGTAATTGGCTGGATGGGCGGCGTTATGTACCTGGCCGACATGAAATACACGCCCCTAACGGCATGCCTGGGCGCACTCATTCTGGGAGTGGGATCTGAATACGCAATATTGATGATGGAGCGCTTCTACGAGGAGCTGGCCATAATAGGACAGCCCCGGGAGGCGCTCAAGATTGCATCAAGGCGTATAGGTTCCGCACTCATAGCCTCCGGCCTTACCACCGTATTTGGATTTGCGGCCCTGATATACTCGCCCTTCCTGATCACCAATAATTTTGGGACAGTTACAGTTTTAGCAATAATATTCGCATTGCTCACGACCTTCACGGTCTTCGTTGTGCTAATGTACCGCATGGAGATTCGACGTTCTATGGTGGAAAATGCGAAATACGAAATGAAGAAAGCCCTCAAGCTGATAGCAAGAGGAGGATGATTGATGAGAATTAAAATGGCCCTGGTTGGCTTTTGCCTATTGATTGCCGCAGTATCGGCTCAAAACACCTACATACCTTTTGAGCTGGGCGGAGATAACTATTACACCATGTATGGCAGCCCGGATATCTCAGCCAGCGTTTCCGGGACGGATGAGTTTGAGCGTGGAGATACCGTTTCCCTTTACCTGGATCTGACTAACTATGGACGGATATTGGGATTCAAGGAAGATCTAACTCCCCAGGATCCCAAGGAGTTCGCTCTGGCCAGCGCCGAACTGCAAGAAGAGTACAAGAAGCCGACGGCCCTCGGAATCACAGCATATCTCCTCTCTGACAATCCAGTGATCGAGATAAAGTCAGGTAACCAGGTTGTTCAATCGTTAAAATCGGGTGATAAGACCCAATCGCCTTTGAAATTCGCCGTTAAGATAGGTGAGCATGCCCCTGCTGGGACTTATCCACTCAGTTTGAACCTATCCTATGACTATCAGGACAATGTCCGGGTGCAGGCTTCCAAGCTTGTTACCAGCGGATCCTCGCCTACTCTGGCAAATTACCAGGTATCCTATATCTACCAGAAGGCCAATCAGACCGTACCCATCATTATCAACGTCAAGAAGCAGGCGGACTTTTTGATCGTGAATGCAACGGGCGCGCTCTCTGCCGGTATCAAGAAGGCACAAATCGTTGCCACATACAAGAATATTGGAGAGGACCCCGTCAAAGACGCTATCGCCAGGCTATCCATCTTCAAGCCGTTCTCCTCCACCGATGATCAGGCATTCATCGGAACGCTGGCTCCGGGAGAAGAGAAGACCGTCGTCTTCCGGCTTGACGTCGATTCCGACGCTACACCCAAGGACTATGGCATAAACAGCGAGATCAAATATACTGATATTAATGGCGATTTCGTGATCTCGGAGAGCATGAAGATCCCAGTTGTGGTCAAGGCCGCCTCCACGTCTCTGCTCATGCCGGCAATTGTCATTCTCATCATAATTGCAACATTAGGCGGATACATGTATAGAAGAAAGCAGAAGAAGACATGATTAGTACCGATGTTTCGACTACTCGTCGAAACTCTCGGTAATCGAGCATCTAAGGATTGTTTACAACCAACAATATTGCGGTCAAGCTTCATTTGTTGTCAGAGCATTTTCGAAGCCCAAGTCAACTGATCCGTCGCACGAGTTAATGAACTGTACATATAAATAAAATGATGATAGAATACATTATCTCCATCGCCCCCCACTGCAGGCAAAAAAAATGCCAACGGGCCAGATCAGCCGGAAGAACAACAGATAGCTCGACCTTTAACAGATTATGAATTTACGGATTGTCTTCAGGCTTATCTAAACTTTAGGTCATGGCCATCAGCTCTAGCTTCACCCGGTCTGATTCGCCAGATCCAGGCGACGCTTCTTCCGTCGTCTGCACCTCACCTTCAGACACATAAGACAGGTAAAGTTTACGCCTCTTTCCCTGTGTCATCTTGACATGTTTCGGGTCGAGTTCATGAGCGCGCTTCATCACGCTTATTACCGTAGTCTTATTTAAGCCCAGCATGTCCACCAGCTCGCTGGTTGTGTACCTACTCGGCCTCTCTTCCATGATATCTATGAGAGATCGCGCATGGTTATCCAGGGCCTTTCCTTCTCCAGAGCTCGTTTCCTGAATAGGCGCAGGTCGTCCCTGCCGGGTGCGAAGCTGGCTCTTCAGATCAGATACCTCTTTGGATAGGCGATCAACCTGATCGATCAGCCTACCTAAGAGCTCTACATCGCTCTGTTTGGAGTCGAGCTCCAGTGATATCTTTTCGATGGCTGAAACCAGCAAAAGCATGGCTTGTGCTTCTTTTCTATTTTTCTCAATCTCTTCGGCCTTTGTTTTGTATATCTCTAAAAGCTCTTCGAACATTTGTGCGCTACTCCTAGTATATTCTAGTATGGTCTTATTTCGAAGCAAATTTAAAATGTTAACAAGTAAGAATGCACTATCCAAGTATATATACTTTCCCCAGAATTGTCCGATTGTACAAATATTTGCCATTCACCAAATCAATTCACCCGCCACCCGAATTAGAAGGATAACGAAGGTTATGAATTCCGAATACACACCAATCTAAAAAATAATCTGGCAGTTATCCATCAGTATTTTAGGCAGTTCTTTTATATCTGTTATTATCTTATCAGCAGCATCACGAAGCTTCAAAGTGGGACGAGTGTCCTGCTGCACGGTCAAGATGCCCAGGTCCGCCGCCCTCAAGGCATAAAGGTCATTTAGACCGTCGCCCACCATTACCACTTGACGATATTGGCTCTTCAGATCGACTATTATCTCTTTTTTCCGCTTTGGGCCAGAGACAGGATAAACTCGCGACAAATCTATACCTAATTCTTTGAGATAAGCAAGGCTTCTCATGCTGTCCCCGGAGGCCACATAGACATCAGCCCCATGATTTTTCAGACATGCCAGGACATCCCGGAGTCCGGGAAAAGGAGAGCCACCCGTGCTAAGTGCATAAACAACCTCCTGCAGATCAACATCGACAATCATGCCGGCAGTATGATAATTACCAGGACACCTGGCCAATACTTCCCGATACACCTCCACAAGATCACCAACCTTGGCTTGAGAACTGCCTAGAATGCGTACCGCTTCATCTTTGGAGATGGGACTGCTGGCACAACTTATCTCCAGTAATTGCTCGCGACCTTTCATCAGCGTTCCCAGAGCATCATCGGGCCGACAGGATAGCATGAGGTCGGGGTCCATCTGAGGGACAACCAGGACTCGACCTTTCTTCTCCATAATCAGCTCCCAGGTAACCACATTCAACCGAATGAC
>JANYKI010000106.1 GCA_025361645.1 Methanothrix sp. | reverse complement strand
CGCTCCTTACCCAGGGACCTTTGTAAACCAGATCAGTCTCATCGATTTGTGCCATCAATCCCACCAATGCATGAATTCGTATGCAGAGGTACTTTAATGTAGGGGACATTTGGACTGATAGTAAATACCGATAACATTCATACCGATAACATTCGACGGCTTCGGTGAATTGAGTACTCCGGAAAATCAGCCATTCAAGTCGGCTAGTGGTGTCTTCGACTCAACCGGCTTCAAAGGACCGAATGAGGACCAGTTCCCTAGAGTTTATTAGTTCCTCAATTTTCCTTTTTGAAGGGCATTATGATCTTCTCGTATTCGAGTTGATCTTTGGGAACTGGCACCTTATCCTCGTCCGGATAGCCGAAGGCGATCATGGATAGAACACTCATATTATCGGACAGATCAAGCACTCGCTTGATGTAATCCTCTGAGGATAAATTGCCGCTGTGCATTCTCTTTCGAATCTGAATCCAGCAAGAGCCCAGACCGAGGCTGCAGCCTGCGAGCTGCAGGATGATGGCGGCAATGGAGCAGTCTTCCACCCAGACATCCGACTCTCCCTCTGCGGCGCAGACAACCACACAGAGGCTTGCTCCTTTCAAGAAGCTTGAGCCGCTCTCTTTAGCTCCGGACAGCTCCGCCAGCAATGCTCTGTCCGTGACAAAAAGGAAACGCCAGGGATTGATGCCGCGAGAGGAGGGGGCGCGCAGCGCGGCCTCCTTTATCAGTTCGATCTTCTCGGGTTCTATCTCCCGATCCTTGTATCTTCTGATGCTGCGCCTTTCTCTCAAAATGTCGAGCATAGTGATTCTCTTTTTTGCCGCTGACTGCTTTATTCAACTCCGTTCTTTCCTCAAACCGGGTTTGTTGAGTAGCAGGAGACGGGCCGGTTGAATACGGTATTGATGATAATATTTCGCTTTGGCATTTTAGCAAAGTTGTTTGTCAGTGTTTTATACTCATTGGTTGCCCCAACCTCGACAGCCTTAGGCCGCTCTGGAGCATAAACTGCCGTGCCATTTATATTGCCTCGCGGGCTGTAGTCGCAAACCAAAATTTCGTATCCGCTGGAGTTGGCCTTTGCGCACCCCACCTCTGCAGTTTCCTGCCAGATTATTTGCGTGTAATGGCTGACGGCACCGGGCGATCCTGTGGCGCTGACGGAAGGATACTCTCCGTTGATAAAATTGCGTCTTTCTTCGCCCCATTGATCGACCATTTGGGTGAGATTCCTATGCAGGCTCGTTGTCGCAAGAGCTAAATTCTGTCCGAAACCGGATTTCGGACAGTGCTTTTGCCGTCCCAGGGGCAGAAAGTTTGCGGCATTATAATCAGCGCACTCCTGGGCCTGATGGGAGAGGTTCTCGGACCAGTTTAAGGCAGTGACATTTACCTCGGCACGATATCGATTTTGCGCGGCAAGAATCTCCTGCTTTTCATTGGATTTCAGCTCTGCTTCCACCGTCGTAACCAGCAGGGCCGACAGCACAAATAGAATAATGAGAACCATTTTTTTATGCATTTCATCACCTTATTGGGATTGTCCCATGGACAGGACTATTTTGGTGGGGAGATATGTAAGCAGCGGTTACTATGATGATAGTAAATTGCTCTTTATGCTCCTGGCCGCCAGCATTCCTGTAGAAAAAGCCGCTTGCAGGTTATAGCCACCAGTATCTCCGTCCACATCCAAAACCTCGCCCACCAGATACAGTCCTTTAACCAGCCGGGACTGCATGGTTTTGGGATCGACCTCCATCGTTTCCACTCCGCCTCTGGTAACCATGGCGGTGTTATAGCCGCAAAGATCGGATACAACCAGAGATAGGCCGACGAGATTATCAATCAAGCAACTACGCGCCTCTCGGGTCAATTGAGCCATTTTCAGGTCGGTGGCAATCCCCGAGATCTCCAGAATTCTCTTTATCAGCCGAGGATAGAGTGGCACTGATGACGGCACAAAGCGAGGCAGATCCGCCAGCACAGACAATAAGCTCCTTGCTCCATCCAGTCGCGCCTTATCTACGAGCCATTCTTCCAGAGCTTTTCGTTTATCGTCCGGCACAAAAGAGAGCTTTAAGATGTCTTTTGCTCGAATATACCTGGATAAGTCGAGAATTCCCGGGCCCGAAAGCCCCTCATGAGTAAACAGAATATCTCCTCGGTGCTCTCTGATTTTTGCATGACGGTAGAGCGAGATATTCATATCAGGAAATGAGAGACCGGCCAGATCAGAAAACGGATAATCCTTTATGAAAAGGGGGGTTAGAGCCGGCCCAATCTCGGTTATGCGGTGGCCGAGAATGCCGGCAAACCTGTAGCCGTCTCCACTCGATCCGGTGGCGGGATAGGAGCAGCCCCCTGTGGCTATTACCAGCAGCCTGCTGCGATAGCTGCCTCCCATGCAGCCCACTAAAAAACCATCCTCATTCCTGGTTATAGACTTGACTGCCTGGTTGCACTTGATGACTATCCCCAATTCCAGGCATTGTTCGATCAAGATATTCAACACATCTCTAGCTCGCTTAGTCTCTGGAAACATCTTGTCCCCCTTTTCCCGGATCATTTCCAGTCCTTTTGCTTTAAAGTAGGCGATGAGATCGCTATTTGTGAAGCCAAGAAGGGCCGGGCGCAGGAATCGGCCATGATCTCCATAATGATCAAGAAAGTCCTGAATATCGCCATCATGAGTTATATTGCATTGGCCGGACCCCGAGATGAGGAGCTTATGCCCTGGGGAGTTCTTTTTTTCCAGAATCAGGATCTTTTTGCCCTTCTGCATAGAGTTTAGGGCGCAAAAAAGCCCGGATGGGCCGGCTCCGACGATAATCAGATCGTAATGACAATGAATATCCTCGGGTGCAGGTAAAAGCTCATTCATCCCGCTGGCTTTTGGTACATCATCCAGCTTGCTGCAAGTTTTTTTATCTCGTTGACCCAAGAAGACCCCATCCTTTAGGGTAGGGATGAATTAGGTCGCTGTTGTTGCTGCTCATCCAATACCCGATTAATGATCGTGTCATAACTTTCTCCCTTCGCACCTATCGACTTCAGCCTATCCCTCGTTTCAACCTTCAACTGTATGTTGGTGAACATAAGTATTAAATAGTATCAC
>JANYKI010000065.1 GCA_025361645.1 Methanothrix sp. | reverse complement strand
CAGGTATTAATATATTGCTATGTTATTTTGGAAGCCGAACACTAGAACGTCCTTCCCAGCGGCGCCAGCAGGAAGTGGCTCTCCTGGGGATCATTGATATCCAGCCCATACTGCCCCACCATGCCGATCTCGAAGGTGATTTCCTGGATCTCCTGCAGCGACTTACCGCGAAACAGCCGCTTGGCATCCGACAGATAGAAGACCGCATCCATGCGTGGCCCACGGGCCTTGAGCTCTCGGGCCGCAATCTTGCTCAGTCCATCTCTGGCCAGGCTGCGCAGCTCCTCGGGTGCCTCCATCTCCAGCACCTTTTGGAAATGCTTCTGGGCTGTTCCATGTCGCCGGTTCAACGGGCGAAGGCGAGGCCGTACACAGTCTGCTGGTCCTGGGGATCGATCTCAAAGGACCGGCGCAGATAGTAGAGAGCCCGCGGCCTCTCAGTATTTATGCAATTCATAAGTCACTCTCCTTCATATCTCGCCCTTTCGCCATAGGTGCCAGGCAGTCTCCTTCCACTGATTGAACGGCCCCTTTTTCCTGACCTTCTTCTCGGCAGCGTCGATATCCTTCACCCCCAGGATCTGCAGCCATTCCCGCAAGGTTGCCGGCACCCGCCAGTAGCCCTCGGGCGGGATCTTGCCTGAATCCAGGGACGGATAAAGCGGCTTGAGCTTGCCCCTCTCCTCAGCATCCTTTTTACACCATTCAATAGCCTGCTTCCGACATTCTGCCCAGCGTGCTTCTTCGACCTCCTTCCTTATCCGGCGCTCTTCTCTTTCCGCAATCTCCGCTATTTTGATGGCCTCTTTGATGTTGACCTCTTCCAGGTCGTAGCCACAGTGGGGGCATTTGGTGCGCCGGAATAGCGGAGGATCATAGGTCCTATCGGCCAAGGCTCTGCATTGCGGGCATGTAACTTGCATTTCCGGCCTCTTTAGACTCCTGCTCCCATATTCTCTACGGAGATGCTTTTAAAGAATAGGTCGAAGTCGGTGCTCTTGCTCGCCTGAGATTTTCGCGGATGGAATCTGAGCACTCCATTGACTATAACCCAGTCACCTGGAAATGCCCTTCCCACCAGGTCGTCCTCCAGCTCAACATCCAGCTCTCGAGGCGGCACTCCTTCTTTGAAGTCCTCCAGGAATTCCTGCAATCTGATCTTCTGGGAGGTAACATACCCGATGCTGTTGATGAGCGGCCTGAACGGCCCCCTTCGACAGCATTCGAGATTTGAACACTTGATATCCGGATGCGCTCGATCGACTCTTGTGAGATCCTGAAGGAAAACGTTTCCGCATCTCAGGCACAGGAAAACTGCTGACGAGACTCTCTTGGACCTTGCTTTGTCCGCCTTCACAACCCTGCCTTCGATGGCAATCAGCTTGCCAATATGGGCGCTATTTAGCTGTCCGATCCTGAAACGGCCTGGCAGCTCTGTGATCCTCACCTGGCCCCGATCCAGCTGGACATCTTTGGGCAGATCTATCTGGAGGAGGGCCGCCCTGGCAGCGCCCAGCATTTTCTCAGGCCTCTCAAGAAGTTCACGGGCAAATTCAGGATCGCATCTTTCCAGGTCGGGGAACTTGACATAGAGGCTGCTCTTGTCAGTATCTGAACCTGCGAGTGCCAGCAGCTCGTCCCAGTACCGGGATCTCAGGATCTCCTCCCATTTGGCCACAGGATCTGAATTCATTATCTCATCCAAGATAGCAGATGATATCTTAAAACTTGGCTCAGAGCGAGCCGCAGGCAGCACTGGCCTGAAGCTTGAATAGACGGCCTGTAGAAGGTAGGGTTTGTGTTTGAGAGCAGCGATCAATAGGCAATGCGTAAACCATAGATTTATAGCGAATTATTGTGATGATTAAGCAGAGGATAGTTCCCCATGCAGGCCAATACCTTCGACGTGATAGAGAGGCGTAAGCATATCATATTTTTCAAGCTTGGCAAGCTTTGGGTCTTCAAGCAGTTCTTCGATAACCATGAGCTATTCACTGCGTTGCTGGACTACTACAACAAAGACCTCTACCGCTTCGAGTTCAAGTCCATCGGCGCGAGGAACAATGCCCTCAAGCTCCTGGAGAAGAACGGCTTCGACTACGACCTGGTGGAGGACCTGAAGGGCTACGTGGTCCAGCTCCCCAAGCACGCCAAGTATGCCCAGATCCTGAAGAACTCCGTGGCCTTCCAGGAGGCCGCGAACGAAAGGATATTCCTG
>JANYKI010000043.1 GCA_025361645.1 Methanothrix sp. | reverse complement strand
GGTCGTGATCCGACTATAGGTTGTTATAAATAGATCTACGCATCATATGCTACATTGGGTGTAGCAAATGGGAAAGAGAGGTCCAAAACCGCGATTCTTGGACGTGGCATGTCCAAATGAGAAATGCAGTCTATTTGGTGTTGCTGGAAAAGGAAACGTTACTGTTTATGCTACCTATGAGAGAATTTCCGGCAAGGGCAGGAAATTTCTCTGCCATACATGCGGAACTAGGTTCTGCGATAGAACTAACACGCCATATTATGACCTGCGAACAGACGAAAAGACCGTCGAGATGGCTTTAAAAATGGCAACGCGCGGAATGAGCGTATTAGGAATTGCAGAGACCATTGAGATAAAACCATCTACAGCAAGCACTTGGATCTCTAGAGCGGGAATTCATTGCGAAAAAGTCAATGAAGTAGTTTTAAACGACGTCGAGACCCCAAAAGTTGAGATGGACGAACTCTGGACGTTTGTGGAAAAAAAACGTTGCCCAGGAAAGATGAATTCGAAGACAACGGGACTTGGCTCTGGATAAGCATGGCGACAGAATCCAGGTTGGTGCTTTCTCACGTTGTTGGCGAGCGATCACAGAAGGTAGCAGATCAACTCGTAACAAATACAGTGAAAAAGCTGAAATCAATACCACTCTTTGTAACTGATGGTTTAAAATTATATACAATAGCTCTTAGAAAGCAATATGGAAAGCTGAAACAGTTTGCACCAACCGGCAAGCGGGGACGGCCTCGAAGTCCTAAATTAATAGTAGACGAACTACTGAAGTATGCACAAGTTATTAAGATGAGAGCTGAGGGTAGGCTCAAAAAGGTGTTCAAGAGGATTATATTTGGTGAGAACATAGACCCCAAGATGATATCTACGAGCTACATTGAGCGGCATAATCTAACATGCAGACAAGATAATAACCGCATATCCAGGAAAACCATCGGTTTTTCTAAGAAAACCGAGAAATTGGATCATCAAATGACTTTATACTTCGCATACTTCAACTACTGCCGAAAGCATCGCTCTCTAAAGTATAGGGATGATCAGGGGATAACAAAGTTCAACTGCCCCGCGAAGCAAGCAGGCTTGATCGATCATATCTGGAGCCTGGATGAATTATTGACATTTCCGCATCACAGAATTAAAACCTATTAGAGATTCACGACCGGCACGCCATTTAGTTCTATAATTGATGCAAACATCAGGCCGTCGATCTCGCCCTTTTTGGTAAGAAAACTGACCTCATAATCTCTTACTTCGCCTTTTTCGAGCAATTCTTCAACAATCTTCCTTCGGTCCTCGGGGTTCTTCCAAATATCGATCTCCAACGAAGTTTTGCCGACAGTCTCCTCTTCCGTATATCCGGATATCTGTGTAAATCCTCGATTTATAGAGACAAACATGCCGTCACGCAGTCGGTTAATGCTAACCGAATCTGGGCTTGTAAAAAAGGCCTTCTTGAATTTTTCCTCACTCCGTCGTAATGTCTCCTCAACTATTTTTCTCTCCGTAATATCCTGGCCCTGAGCAATGACGGCCTGCAGCTCACCCGACTCGGAGTATATATTAGCAGAGTTCCACAGAGCAGTGCGAACCTCACCGTTCTTGTTTCCTATAGGTATTTCCACAGACACCCATTTCTCGCCCTTAATCGCATCCTCTATCCTCCGTATCGAATTCTCACGGCTCTGCTCAGGGAAGAGCATGCTCAGATTATTGCCTAAGACTTCTTTTGCATCATAGCCTGATACTCGCTCGAAAGCCAAGTTGAAGCGGTTAATCTTCCGCAGGGGGTCCCAAACAATTATGGGTGCATTAGCATAATCAATGAGCTTGTCCAGGTAGTCTCGTGTCTCTTTTAGCTCCTTTTCAGATCGCTTGCGATCGGTGACATCCCGCATGGTAACAAGCATCTCAGTCAGTGCTCCTGCGCCCGATGCCAGCTTCTCGATGGAGAGATCAAACACATGTGCCGCTGCGCCGTCTTCGATAGTGATGGTACAACAGGCAGGATGCGTCTCTTCAATGCATGCGCATAGCTCCTCATGCTCATGCAGGACATCGGTTGCGCCCTTCCCCAGGTTCTTCGCCCGACATAGTCCCAACACTTTTTCCGCAGCCGGATTGAAATCCGCAAGTCTGCCCTCTCGATCGATCACCAGCATCGGATCGCTCATGCGTTCGAACAGTGTGTTGCGGGCGATGGGTACAATGTCGATGAAGCGGTACTGGAAAAGGGCAATTGCCAGAAGAATCCCGGTAAAGGCAAAGGTGCTGGGAACAATATTGTAGTTCTTGACTGGAGTTATGCCGAAAAGGAAGAGAATGTCAGCGATTACCGGGATCAGTACCGCAACAAAGAAGAGCTGAGCCTGGCGTGCATAGAGCCTCTGGTTTCCAAATATCACCTGGAGCAGGAGCAGTAACGTAACTGCCTCTTCAATATAAATAAATGGGAAATAAATGCTGCGAGTCCAGATGCCGTTGGCAAAGCCAAGTACAGAAAAGCCCCCGGCTGTCTGGACAAGCGTATAATTGTAGCGGAAAACGGTAGAATACTCCGTAGTAAGCGCCAAAAATACGGTGATAATGGGAATGATCAAAAGGAGGGCCCGGCGGCGCTTTGTCAGCCATTTGCCATGCCCGGAGAAGAGAATTGCGATCAGCATCAGGCTAAGTGAGATGAACGGCAAGCCGAGAAAACGTATCTTCATGAGGAGAATTTTGAAGGCAAGGCTGTCGCTGGAGATGTCCAATGCAAAGGTTACCGTCCAGATAACGCAAAAGTACATCAGAATTTCAAATGGGAGCTGGACGGGCTGAATTTTGAACCGACGACTGTACACGCCCAATCCCAAATGGATGAGCATGCCGATGAGAAGCAGAACAACAAAAAACCATGGTATCTGATTCAATTGATATCGACCTCGCTTGGATCTCTATCGGTCATTGCGGAAATGCTAAAACTGAATGTGGTGCCTTTCCCTGGCTCACCGTCCACCCAGATACGCCCCCCATGTCGTTCCACTATCTTCTTGGCGATGGTCAGGCCAATGCCTGTGCCAGAGTACTCCTCACGGGTATGCAGACGCTGAAATATCTCAAATATGCGATCCTTGTATTGGGGATCAATTCCGATGCCATTGTCCTTAACAGAAAAAATCCAATCATTTCCCTTCCGAGCGGCTGATATCTCTACCTTTGGGGCTTCTTCTCCATGAAACTTCAGGGCGTTCCCAATGAGATTTTGAAATAGTTGTGTCATTTGTGGCTCATCGGCAACGATTGATGGCATTTCCTCGTAAATGACTGTGCCCTTGACTTCCGCCAGAACATACCTGAGATTTTGCATTGCTTTTTGCAGCGCATCCTCAATTTACATGGGGGAGAGCGGCCCTTTCCTGGTGTTTACCCTTGAATATGTCAAAAGATCGTTAATGAGCTGCTGCATTCGTTTCGTTCCGCCGACGATAAAGTCTATGAACTCGTCTGCATCCGGGTCGATCTTTCCATGATAACGTTTCTGCAGAAGCTGTACAAAGCTGGTTATGGTGCGAAGCGGCTCTTGCAGATCGTGGGAAGCCACATAGGCGAACTGCGCCAGGTCAGCGTTGGATCTTGCCAGTTCTTCCGACTTTTTGATCAGTGCTTCCTCCGCATTCTTGCGCTCGGTGATGTCCCTTGAAATAACCAGAGTACCGGTCACTTTGTTCTTTTCAAGATTTGGGACAACATAATCTTCATATTCTCTCATGCTGCCATGGTCCCCCATGGCGGTGTGCTCAAAAGTGCGTATTTTCCCAGTGTTTTGGCACTCGGCAATTTCCTTTTTAAATATCTCTTTGGACTGTGTTGAAAGATATTGGTATACACTGCACCCAATGACATCTTTTTCTGTGAAACCCTCTGCATAGTGATTCAGGAACAATAATCTATCTTCCAGGTCGAGCAATGATACATAGTCCGGCAAGACACTTACAAGAGAACGCCATCTTTCTTCGCTCTCCCGCACCACTTCTTCCGCCCGCTTAGCCGCGGTTATGTCGCGAATGGATTCTATTGCCCCCACCATGTTGCCTTTGCTATCATAAAGAGGTGCAGCAATGCCCCAAAGATAAGCACCTTTGCCTTCGTAAAGCAAGGGGACGAAGACCTCTGCCGTCAGTTGATCTCCCGTTCTCAAAACGAAATCATACTCTTTTTCAATATCCTTTTGGTCCTTGAAGATCAGGTCGATGAGGATGGGGCGAGCGTTGCCGTAGAACGGAACTGCATGGGCAAACCCTTTCTTGCCTATCACTTCATTCTTGGCGGCTCCGGTCATCTCCTCGATAGCTCGGTTCCAGGCAATGACCTTTCCTTCGCTGTCAATTGCAAATGTCGCGTCCGGCAGGAAATCAATGATGTAGGCCAGTTGTTCTTCTGATTCCCGCAACGCTTCCTCTGTCCTCCTTTTCTCTTCGCGCAGCTCTCTTTGCTCCAGAGCCCTGACCACGGCCTGGCCCAGCCGGGCCAGGCGGTCCTTGAGCAGGTAGTCGGAAGCTCCTCGTTTCATGAACTCGACAGCCACGTCCTCGGTTATGGCCCCGCTGATCACAATAAAGGGTATATCCAGCTTCTGATCCTGCATGAGTTGCAGGGCCAGAAAGGCATCGAACTGAGGCAGATTGTAATCCGACAGGATCAGGTCTGGACCAGATGCGAGGGCAGTTAGATACGAGTTCTCCGTATCCACGCGTATCCAATCCGGCAAAAAGCCCGCGTTCTTCAGCTCATGGGCCATCAGCTCGGCATCGGCCTCTACATCTTCCAATATCAGGACTTTGAGGGGGCGATTCATGGTCAATCCATCAGCGGAAGCTTCAGATGGACTTATCATTATCATTCATAAAGATTCGCCTCCCTCCAGGGTGAAATAGAATGTAGCACCTTTATTTACCCCTGCCTCTGCCCATACGCTTCCGCCATGCCTGTGCACAATGCGTTGCACCAAGGCCAGCCCCACTCCCGTGCCTTCGTAATCGCTTTCCGAATGGAGGCGTGAGAAGACCCCGAAGAGCTTGCCCGAATAACGCATATCGAAGCCCACGCCGTTGTCTTTGACGAAATATGCCGTCTTTCCCCCATGATTAATACTACCTATCTCGATTTGAGCCACATCTTTCTTGCGGGTGAACTTGACGGCATTGGAGATGAGGTTGAAGAAAACACGCTTGAGCATGGCCGGGTCTGCCTGGCAAGGGGGAAGATCGCCAACAATCACCTCCACATTTCTGCCCATAAGTTCACCCTGTAGCTCTTCGAGCACCTGGTGCACTATTTCAGCCGAGTTCACTGAATGGTTCTCCAGAGCCTGCCTGCTCGTTCGCGAGAAGGTTAGCAGGTCGTCTATCAACTGTCCCATCTGAAAGGCATTGGTTCGCACCAGATTCAGGTAATGCTGAGCATCCGGCGAAAGCTGGGGTTGGTACTCCTCCATGAGAATGCGCGAGAAGCCGTCCACCGCCCGCAGGGGTGCACGCAGGTCGTGGGAGACTGAGTAAGCAAAGGCCTCAAGCTCCTTGTTGGCGGCCTCCAGTTGCACGGTGCGCTCGGCGACGCGTTGCTCCAGTTCCACGTTGAGTTTGTGGACTTCTTCCACCACTCGCTTGTGCTCGGTGATATCGTGTTCGGTAGAGGCAAGGCCAACCGGTTTTCCGGCATCGTCCATCAGCTTGGTCACCGTCATCCAGATATCGAGGACGCGCCCGTCTTTGGTCACCCGTTGCGTCTCGAACGAGGTGATCGCTTCGCCCGCGATCAAACGGCGAATGAAATCCTTTTGCTCTTCAACCTTGTCCGGGGTCGTGAGGAGATCGATGTTCTTGATAAACGCCTCTTCCTCGCTGTAGCCGTACATCAATTCAGCGCCGTGGTTCCAGGCGGTAATCTTGCCCTCGAAGTCCTGGATCGTGATCGCGTCGTTGGAGTCCCTCACCACCGTCGCCATGCGCCGGAGGTTCTCTTCCTCACGCTTGCGCGCCGTGATATCCTGGAAAATTCCCATTATCTTCACCACCTTCCCACTGTCGTTCTTCACCGCACGTCCTATAGCGCGTGTCCAGAGGTGTCTGCCCTCTGCGCTGGTGAAGGGAAGCACGAGGTCGAACGGTTCCCCCGTCTCCATACCACGCAGCAACGCCGCTTCCAGGTTGGACCGATCAGGAAGGTCGAAGAAGAGGACCGCCTTTGAAAGATCAAATATCTCATCAGTGGAAATATCGTGAATCCGGTACGTCTCTTTTGTCCAGTGCACCATCTTTGTTTTGGTGTCGAGTTCCCAGCCACCTACATGGGATATATTGCCGACGTCATTGAGCAGGATTTCGTTCTCCCTTAGATCCTCTTCAGTATGCCTGCGGTTTTCATCCGTCTTATCCAGATCGCGTGCATTCCACCACAGGCTACCGACGAGAATGGAGACTGAGACCAGGGTGATAAGGGCACGGCCAAAGCTGGGCTCAAAATAACCGGCATTCGCTCCTATCATCTCCGCAAAACCAAGGATGATGAGCAAGACGCTTAAGGGGAAAAGGAGGCGGCGTATAATAATTCCGCCCGGTCCTTTGCTTATGAAGCGGGCCATAATCCCCTCTTCGGGACGGAAGCAGAGAATGCCCGTAGAGAGGATCAAGAAGGTCAGCGAAGTCAAGAATGGCATCTGGGTGTATGACAGAAATCCGAAGGTTGACTTGGATTCATAGTAAAGGAAGCTGGTTATTCCCATTATCGCCAGGGAAATGCCCAACATGGCCAAAATCTGGGCTATTCTTGGCCGGGATTTCAGAAAGAAAAGAGATGTGCCCAAGATCACGAAGTTCAGGCATACCAAAGGAGGCATGCGACCAGGGTAAGACGACGTCGTCAGGGAGTTATCGCGAATCAAGATCTGATCCAGCCATAGGTTCCAGCCCAGGAGGTGCTCTCCCAGGGTTAAGAGAGAGAGGAGGATCGCGACCATTGCCAAACCCTGCGCCAGGCGGCCATCTCGGCGGCTATTGGAAAACCAGAGCGCTGCTCCACAGAGGATAAAGGCCAGGGCTGCGTTGACCTTTACCGCCTGCAGGCCCGGAAAGCCGCTCTTCAAGAACGGAGCGTCAAGTGCCCACCCCATTAATATGAGGCAGCCTATGAGAACCACCGCTGCGGCCAGAATGCCAGAGATGCGCTCTATTCGGCTTGCATTGACGTTATTCACTGCTTGATTCATTTAAATGGCTTCCTTGAGATTCGTGCAGAACATTCCAATTCTTTTTCTTGGGTAAAACCGGGCGATGTTATGATTCTAAAATAATCGCGGATGATATATCAATTAATCGGGACGATATATTAAAAACAAAAAATATTTATATTATGAACGGCCCTCTGGGCCGGAGATTACCCAAAAATGAATGGCGCGGGGCCTCAAGTAATCCTGGCCACCGCCGCCACCTCATCCCCGGGCTTGACATTCATGATGCGCACTCCCTGCGTGGAGCGGCCCTGCACCCGGATCTCGCTGGTCAGAATTCTGATCACCACTCCGTCTTTGGTGGTAACCAGCAGCTCGTCGTCCTCGGAGACGGTGGTGGTGCAGCAGACGAAGCCCTTTCTGGCATCGATGTTCTTGACGCCCTTGCCACCGCGCCTCTGCTGGGGATACTCCTCCAGCTCCGTCCTTTTGCCATATCCCTGATTGGTGATGGTGAGCAATGTGAAATTGGCGCTCGGCCGGATCACATCCATGCTGATAAGCTCGTCACCCATGTTCAGGCTGATGGCCTTCACACCCATGGTGCCTCGGTTGGAGGCGCGCACGTCCTCCTCCTTGAAGCGGATGGCTTTGCCAAACCTGGTGGCCACCAATAGCTCCTTATTTCCGTCCGTGAGCTTGGCGGAAACCAGGCTGTCGCCCTTCAGGTTTACGGCCTTGATGCCGCCTTTTCTGGGGTTGGAAAAAGCCTGCAAGGGCATCTTGACAATGCTTCCGCTCCGGGTTACCAGGATTATGAAGCCGGAGTCAAAGCTCTTCACGGGTATGGCGCCCGTGATCTTCTCATCCGGCTCCAGTTGCAGAAGATTGACAATGGACTTTCCCCGCGTGGCCCGACCCAGGGAAGGGACCTCGTAGACCTTGAGCCAGTGGGCCTTGCCCTTGTCCGTGAAGAAGAGCAGATAATCCTTGGTGGAGGCGGTAAAGACGTCGGTTACAAACTCCTCGCTCTTGGTCTCAGCGCCAATTACTCCCCGTCCGCCGCGCCGCTGCATGCGGTAAGCCGTAAGGGGCTGGCGTTTGATGTACCCGGAAGAGGTGATAGTCACTGCCACCTCCTCTTCCTGGATAAGATCCTCCCGGGAAACCTCGCCTTCTGCCTCGATGATTTGGGTGCGCCGCTCATCCCCGTAGGTATTGATGAGATATGTCAGCTCTTCTTTGATGATGCTCAAAATCTCCAGGTTGCTGGAGAGGATCTTCCTCAATTCGGCGATGAGCTTTTCCAGCTCTGCCGCCTCTGAGACAATCTTCTCCTGCTCGAGACCGGTGAGCCTCTGCAGCCTCATGTCCAAAATAGCCTTGGCCTGCTCCTCGCTGAGCAGGAAGGCCTGTATCAGGGCATCTCTGGCCTCGACTGGAGACGACGATGCCTTGATTATTCTTATTACCTCATCGATGTTGTGCAGAGCGATGAGCAGGCCCGCCAGAATATGAGCTCTCTTCTCGGCGGCATCAAGCTCGAACCTGGTGCGCCTCTCCACCACAATTGAGCGGTAGTGGATGTACTGCTCCAAAGTATCCTTCAAAGAGACGATCTTTGGCAGGCCGCCCACCAAAACCATATTGTTGATGCCGTAGCTGGTCTGAAGAGCCGTGTGCTTATACAGTTGATTTAAGACCACATGAACATTAAATCCGCTCTTGACCTCTACCACCATGCGAATGCCATCTTTATCCGACTCATCCCGTAGGTCGGATATGCCCTCCAGACGGCCGCCTTTGACCATCTCTGCCATATCTTCGATCAGCTTGGCCTTATTGACCTGGTAGGGTAGCTCTGTAAAGATGATCTTAGTGCTTCTCGTCCCTTCCTCAATCTCCGACTTGGCCTGCATCATAATGCTGCCCTTGCCGGTTTGATAGGCCGCCTCAATGCCGACCCGACCTACGATGTAGGCGCCTGTGGGAAAATCGGGCCCGGGTAAAATATGCATCAGCTCGGAAATCGTGGCCTGGGGCTCGTCGATGAGATGGATGATGGCCTCGCATAACTCCGTCAGGTTATGGGGCGGAATATTGGTGGCCATGCCCACAGCAATGCCGGTGGAGCCGTTGAGGAGAAGGTTGGGCAGCTTTCCCGGCAGCACAGTGGGCTCTTTCATGGAGCCGTCGTAGTTGGGGGTAAAGTCCACGGTGTTCTTCTCAATGTCGGCCAGCATCTCCTCGGCGATCTTGGAGAGTCTTACCTCAGTATAACGCATGGCGGCAGCAGGGTCTCCATCAACGGAGCCGAAGTTGCCCTGGCCGTCGATGAGGGGGTATCGCATGGAGAAGGTCTGGGCCATACGCACCATGGTCTCATAGATGGCCGCATCCCCGTGGGGATGGTACTTACCCATGACATCTCCCACCACACGCGCTGATTTCTTGTAGGGTTGGTCGTGGGTCATGCCCTGTTCATACATGGCATAAAGTATGCGTCGATGAACGGGCTTGAGGCCATCGCGCACGTCGGGCAAGGCTCGACCTACGATCACACTCATAGCATAATCAATGTAGGAGGATTTCATCTCCTCAGTGATGTTAACCAATACTTCTGTCAAAGCCACCTCAAATATCAAACATCAAGATTCTTCACATACTTGGCGTGCGTCTCTATGAACTCGCGTCTAGGCTCCACCTGGTCGCCCATGAGGATGGTGAAGATGCGATCCGCCTCCACGACATCCTCAAGAGTCACTTTCAGCATGGTCCTCTTCTCGGGGTCCATGGTCGTATCCCATAGTTGCTCGGGATTCATCTCTCCCAGGCCCTTGTACCTCTGAATGACAGGCTTTGCCAGGCCCTTCACCAACTTGTTGAGCTGATCATCCGAGTAGGCGTAGCTGACGGTCTTTCCCTTCTTGACCTGGTAGAGGGGAGGCTGGGCGATAAAGACGTAACCTGCATCGATGAGCGGCTTCATGTATCGGTAGATGAAGGTCAGGAGCAGGGTGCGAATATGCGAGCCGTCCACATCGGCATCGGTCATTATTACTACCTTGTGATATCTGGCTTTGCCGATATCGAAGTCATCGCCGATGCCCGTGCCGAAAGCCACAATCATATTGCGAATCTCGCTGTTCTTGAGAATCTTGTCGAGCCGGGCCCTCTCTACATTGAGGATCTTGCCGCGCAGAGGAAGAATGGCCTGAAAATGCCGGTTTCTGCCCTGTTTGGCACTTCCGCCTGCCGATTCTCCCTCAACTATATAAATCTCGCATTTGGAGGGATCGTTGTTGGAGCAGTCGGCCAATTTTCCCGGCAGCCCGCCTGAACCCAGAGCATTCTTGCGCCGCGTCAATTCCTTGGCCTTTCTGGCCGCCTCGCGGGCACGTAGCGCCTCGCCCGCCTTCTCCACAATGGTGGTGGCAACGATTGGATTTTCCTCAAAGAACTCGGCCAGGCCCTCTGAGACCATGGACTCGATAATCCCCCGGATGGCGCTGTTTCCTAATCTCGTTTTGGTCTGGCCCTCGAACTGTGGATCGGGAAGCTTCACGCTGACGACCGCCACCAGTCCCTCGCGCAGATCTTCTCCACCCAGCTTTACCTCGCCTTTGAAGATTTTATTGTTCCTTGCGTACTCATTGACCGTCTTGGTCAGGGCAGCGCGAAAGCCCATGAGGTGAGTTCCACCCTCACGAGTGTTGATGTTGTTAGCGTAAGAGAAGATGTTCTCGCTGTAGGTGTTGTTGTACTGCAGGGCAACCTCAACCTGCGTTCCGTTCTTGCTGCGCGAGAAGTAGATGGGCGGCTTATGCAGGGCCTCTTTGTTGGTATTGAGGTAATCCACGAAGGATAATATGCCACCCTCGTAGCAAAAGTCGTTCTCTTTGTCCGTCCTCTCATCCTTTATGGTTATCCGCAGGCCACGGTTGAGGAAAGCCAGTTCTCGCAGCCTGGAGGAGAGTGTATCAAAGTTGTATTCGGTCTCCTCAAAGATGTTGCCGTCCGGCTTGAAGGTGACTGTAGTGCCAGTGTGCTCGGAATGCCCTCTGACTTCGACCTCTGAGGCCACGTTGCCATGCTCATATCGTTGCCAGTAGACCCGTCCGTTCCTCTGGACTGCTACCTCCATCCACTCGGAGAGCGCGTTGACCACGGAGACGCCTACGCCGTGCAGTCCACCGGAGACCATGTAGGACTCATGGTCGAACTTGCCTCCAGCGTGCAGCACGGTCATGACGATCTCGAGAGCAGGACGGTTGAACTGGGGGTGATTGTCCACAGGAATTCCGCGACCATCATCCGTAACAGAGACGCTGCCGTCTGGGCGAAGGATCACGTTTATCTCTTTAGCGTAGCCTCCTAAGGCCTCATCCACGCTGTTGTCCACCACCTCGTAGACCAGATGGTGCAGCCCCAGAGTGTCTGTGCTGCCGATGTACATCGAAGGCCTGCGCCTGACTGCCTCAAGGCCTTCAAGAACCTGAATTTGGCTTGCGTCGTAGCCCGTTGCTTTGCTCAAAACTGATTAAGCCCCCTGAATAATTAGGACTGTAATGAAACAGCTTGAGACGATATAAGCTTTTCCCTAAAATATATCTCGATTTATATCTAAGATTTTGATGCAATGCTTCATACTGAATGATGAGGATAGTACTGAGGAATAGTACTGTCGTCATGGGGGATAAATAAAGAAGCTCATAGTAGAACACCTTCAAAAAATATTGAAGGATTGTCGGATTAAATAATTTAAGCCAAGGTCCGGATTCGAACCGGAGTGGTAATGCTCTGCAGGCATTTGCGTGGCCGCTCCGCCACCTTGGCAATCTGGTAAGGGCGTCCGATAACTGTGTCGATCTGATTTAAACCTTTATCGGTTGGAGGCGTCCCTTGCGCCGCAACCATGCAGAGATGTCATCATCTATAAAGATTGCCTTCGCGGCAAGGAACATTTTTATATGGTTTGCCAGCCTCTTCGTGCCTGAAGCATTATGGTCCTGGAAAACTTAGGTGGGTCGCTGCGTAACGCTCTAAAGAAGATTGCGTCGGCGAATAAGATCGACAAGGCTTTAGTAGACGATGCCGTGCGGGAGATTCAGCGGGCACTTTTGCAGGCAGATGTTAATGTAAAGCTGGTGATGCTGCTCTCCAACACCATCAAAGAGCGGGCGCTGAGTGAAAAGCCGGCAGCGGGCATGAACCCACGCGAGCACGTCATCAACATCGTCTATCAGGAGCTGATCAACCTGGTTGGCCGCGGCTGTGACATTCCCCTGAAAAAGCAGAACATCATGCTCGTCGGCCTGCAGGGCTCAGGAAAGACTACCACTGCGGCGAAGCTTGCCACCTTCTTTCAACGAAAGGGGCTACGAACAGCAGTCATCTGCGCCGACACCTTTCGTGCCGGAGCTTATGACCAGCTAAAAGCGCTCTGTGAAAAGCAGGGCGTCTTCTTTTACGGAGAGCGGGGCAATCCCGATGCCCCTGCCGTAGCCAGGGCGGGCCTGGAGGCTGCTAAGAAGTACGACATTCGCATCGTCGATACCGCAGGCAGGCATGCTCTGGAGGGCGATCTGATCCAGGAGATGAAGGACATCCACGGCGTGGTCAATGCCGAGCAAAAATTGCTGGTGATGGACGCCGCTTTGGGCCAGCAGGCTTCCGAGCAGGCGCGCGCCTTCAACGAAGCCATCCAGATCACGGGCGTAATCATCACCAAGTTGGACGGCACAGCCAAGGGTGGCGGAGCTCTCTCGGCCGTGGCGGAGACCAAAACCGGTGTGGCCTTCATTGGCATGGGCGAGACGCCAGCCGACCTGGAGAAGTTCGAGGCAGACCGCTTCATCTCCCGTATGCTAGGCATGGGCGACATCAAGACGCTCATCGAGAGGGCCCAGGAGGTGCAGACCGATTCCCAGGTGGACGTTGAGTCACTCCTGCGAGGCAAGTTCACCCTGAAAGACATGTACCAGCAGATGGAGGCCATGAACAAGCTGGGGCCCTTAAAACAGATCATGCAGATGCTGCCCATGGGCGGCCTGGGGCTGAATCTTTCCGACAAAGAGTACCAGATGACCAAAGATCGTCTGGACAAGTACCGAGTGGTCATGGACTCCATGACGGCCGCCGAGCTGGAGGACCCCAAGGTAATAACCGCCTCGCGTATCAAGCGCATATCCCGGGGCAGCGGCGCAACTCCAGATGTGGTTCGTGAGCTTCTCAAATCCCATCAGGCCATGCAAAAGGCAATCAAGGGCATGAGAGGCGGGGCCGGCAAGATGAATATGAAGCGCCTCATGAAGAGATTTTCCCCGGGAGCGAAGACCGGAGAAGTGTAATCATGCCTCTCGTCTTAGATCCCTCCAGTGTTGCTGCTCTTTGTGGCCTTTCCCACCCGTGCCCCTGAGGAGGCACTGGGATTGGCGCTTTTGCCAAGCATTGTTGCAAGACTCTTCTTGGCTGTTAAAGTTATACGGCCCGTCACCGTTCCCGACTGGCGCGACTTCGTATGGGAAAGGTAATCATATTCTCCGGCAAGAGCTTCTCCGGAAACTGAGAGCTTGAGCCGGAATACCTGGCTCGAATCAATCAAGGTGATGAATATGGTTGGTCTGTCCCCTGCTACAGAACCGGTCGCTGTCACGGCTAGGTCGCTCTGCTCGGCTGACATCTGGCCGAATCCCAAGATGAGGTCGTCTTCCTGATACATCTCTAAGTCAAAATGTCTTGTCTGGGTACCCAACAGATCAAGAGCCCAGCTTCCGGTGAGGTTTGATCGTGATGATATTGCTCCTACATGGGAGGCGGAAATCGAGCTCTTGCCCACAGTCAGGGCGGGTATTATTCCCGTGCCGGTGCTCACCGTGCCCATGTAACCTTGCGTTGACGCATTGGCAACCAGGCAGATGAATAATAATACTATCAGAATTGCTTTAAACGCCATATCCACTAACCCTCTGCAGCCGAATTGGGGTGGCTATGTTAATAATGGTATCCTTTGCTGCCATGATATGATAAAAATATAATCCGGACAATTGCCCGGATCTTATGTATTTACTGGCTCAGTCACAGGCAGGGTTTGAGTGACCTGCTGAGCCTGAGCCGTTTGCGATGCAGGAGCAGCAAAGCCCTGCGGTGACAACAGGCTGCCGAAAGCCACACCCGGCTGGGTTATTCCCGGTGCGGTGAAGATATACTCGCCATCCATGGAGCCCGGCTTAATTGTAAGGCTGAAGCGATACATGTTCTGACTGCCGGCCGGGATCACAAACAATGCCAACCTATTACCCAGCACGCTGCCTCCCGCGGTGACGGCAGTGACAACTCCATTATCTGCCAGCTCTCCCGATCCAAACACCACATCCGCGGTCTGATAAAGGTCAATCTTGAGGTAGCTCTTATCAACGTCGTTCAGGGTAAAAGCCCAGCTTCCTGCCGCCGGAGCGACACCTAATCCTCTGATGACGACAACTGGTGTCCTAACACTTTTGCCCGGAACGTGGGGGCTCATGCCCGTATCTTTCCTGATCGTAAATAGGCTCTCGTTTCGAAAAGACAGAGCCGATTCATCCAGGTTATCATAGACGCCCTCGCGAACTTCCTGGTAAATTTGGCTGCCGGACATGTCCTCTCCTGGAAACTTTGGCTCGACGTATTCGTTCTTTGGACCCAAAGCGAAGGCCGTCATGCAAAGACATGCCACAAAGGCCAAAGCTATTACCACACATTTAAATCCCATTCTCCAAATACCTCCGCACTTTAAAGTCATTGCCGAGGTCTTATAGTTAACCCCTCTTCCTGAAAGTACAGTAAATAGGGAAAAAGATCTTAACGGGAAGGCATCAGGTTATCTCGTACAGAACCGGAAGCTGCATCAGTGGATTTTTATCGATATCAGTGCCTATGTTATGGTGCAGATCACTGATGCCGTCACTATTGCCGTCCTTCATTTGGGTATTCTGCCAGTAGTTTCCAAGGTGGTTATTGAAGGTCTTTCCCTGGAATTGATAGGAAAGTGCCTGTGGTGAACTCCAGGAGTTAGAGGATATAAAGGAATAAACATCACGAGAATTATCTATAAATGCATTTAGATATATCTCATTGCGGCTGGATTGTTGAGGATACACTCCCTCATCCAGATAAAGACCTTCATAGTTCCGGCTAAGATTATTGAAGCACAACACGTTGTAGCTGCAATCGATCATTTTTATGCCCTGGCGACAGTTATGGGCACGGTTGTCTGTGATATTGCACCTCATAGAACTGGTCAGACTGATGCCCGCATCTTTGCTCGAAACTATGTTTTCCGACAAAATGTTTTGTATTGACTTCACAATGATGATACCATCATTATTCTCGGACAGTTCATTAGATTGTATGCGATTATAGGAGGATTGATCCAGATTTATGCCCGCTTTGCAGCGGCTGATATTATTTTCTCCGAGGTTATTGTAATTTGATGTAAGGAGCATGATGCCTTTAGCGTTATTTTGCAGATGATTGCGGGAGAGATTGTTATCCAGGCACTGTTCCAGGAGTATGCCCACCGGGCAATCATGGATATCATTCCTCGATAGATTATTCCTTTGGGACAAGTTGAGATGTATGCCCGTAGCGGTATTTCTACGAAGCGCATTCTCCGCAATCGTATTGTTGTTTGCCCCACTAACCATGATGCCGAAATTACCTTCGCCCACCACATTCACCATGAGCAGATTCTCTTCGCTGATGCCTGAGATAACAATCCCTTTAGGATTTTTAAGGATAGTGTTATTTCCAAGTATATTTCTGCTCGAATTCACGATCTGTATTCCCTGATCAAAATTCGCAATTATCTGATTTTCGGTGAAGTTGTTTTGCAATGATTCTTCAAAGTATACGCCACTGCCTGCGGTGATATTGCAGAAGGAGTTTTTTAATATGAGGTTATCATTGGAAGAGATAAGGTGCATCCCGTATTGCTTATTGAGGTCCGCATCGTTGTTCTCGAAGCGATTCTCATGGGAATAAAATAGGGTAATTCCGCTCCCATCGTTCTTTTCTAGGTTATTATCCTTGAATTTGTTGCCATGGGAATCCCAAAGATAGAGGGCATAGTCATTCTTGAATGCAGTGTTATTCGAGATCTCATTGCCTCGCGATAAATAAGGATAAATGCCGTAGTCATTATTAATTGCAGTGTTGTTATATATGTAATTATTATCTGAGTTCGACAATACAATACCATAGTCGTTGGTAATCAATACATTATTTTCTACAATGTTATCACTGGACTGAAATAATTTAATGGCTATACCAATATTTTCGCTGGCATTATTATTAATAATTGTATTTTTAGTTGAATTTATCATCATAACGCCTACTTGATTATTTTCGAAGAAGCTGTTATTCGAGATTGTATTTTCCGCTGCAGAAAAGATAACTAATCCACCCAGGTAGTTATCATTCACTTCATTAGAGTCGATTGTGTTATTTCCAGAAGACACAAAAATGCCGATTGCGTTGCCTTGCAATGTATTGTTTGCGATGATATTATCTTGAGACAGCACCTGGATTCCTGCCATGGACCAGTCTGTAGCGCCGGTCAGGCTTAGATCCTCTAAACGTGTGCGGTTTGCGAAAATTCGGACGGTATTGCCTTTATCGCGAGCCACCAGGATCGGCCTGTCTTTCCCGGAAATGCCTCGCAAGATCAGGCGCTTGTTGATATTGATGCTCTCTTTGTAGGTTCCTGGCATTATCTCGATTATGTCACCAGGGTTGGCGGCATCAATTGCCTTTTGGATGCTCTGGCCGGGTCCGAGCGAAATTATCGATGCCTGGGCGGGAAGAGCCAGCATAAAGACAGCTAAGATGCAAAATGACTGCAAATTATTTATCATGGGGGTCCTGCCAATATCTCTTCCTTGATGCGACTCAAATCCGCTTTCAGGGTGTCTGATATCTTAGCACCATCCAGCTTGGCTTCAGAAAGCGAATAAAGGGTGAACTGGTCATATTTAATACGCTCCAGGTTGGCGCCGGTAAGATCTGCTCCCGTCATCTCCACCCGGTCTAAGGTGGCATCTCGGAAATCTGCCCCGCTTATTTTGGCATTGGCCAGATACACCAGGACCAGGCTCGAGCCCCTAAGGGAAGAGTCTGTTAGATCTACCCCCCTCAGATCCATCTCGGATAACCTGACACGATCGAGCTTGACTTTACAAAGGACGGCCCCGGCAAGCCTTGCCGAGTTCAAGTCTGCATCGGTAAGATCAGCTCCCGTGAGGTTAGCACGGGTCAGATCGGCATAAGGCATCTTGGCGGAATTCAGGTTAGCCCCCATGAGTTTTGCCTCGGTCAAATCAGCATAAGAGAGACTGGTCCATTTTAGGTTGGCCCCGGTTAAGTTTGCACTCATGAGATATGCTCTGGTAAAATCTGCTTCAGAGAGGTCGGCACCATGCAGGTTGGTACTGTATAGCTCCGATCGGGAAAATTGGCCTTTCGAGAGATAGCTTTCGCTGAGGTCTGCCCAGCTCACATGCGCTCCAATCAAGTTTGCACCGATCAGATAGATGCCCTTGAGATTGGCGCCGGAGAGGTCTGTTCGAAAGAGCCTGGCATCGGTTAAATCCGCATCGGAGAGATTGGCATCGGAGAGATCGGCCTCGGTAAGATCCGTCTTCTTCAAGATGGCATTATTAAGATTGACATTGGGCATTTGAGAATAGGCCAAAACGGCCTGGGAAAGATCCGCTCCGGCAAGATTTGCACCACTAAGAACAGCTCCGGTTAAGTCAGTCTTTACCATCTTTGTTCCTTGAAGCTGGGAATTTAAAAGCCATGCGGAGCGCATAAAAGTGCCACTTAGATTGGAACCGGAGAGATTTGCGCCGGATAGGTTCGATTGATTGAGGTGCATGCCGGCGAGATTCATATGGCTCAGGTCCAAATTGGCCAGATCGACACGATCCGTCATCTTGCTGCTATCCCCCGGCTGGGCCGCCGCGATGCAGCATGCTGCCGTCAATATGCCGAGCATCAATGTGCCCAAGGCAAGCGGCACCAAAGAAACAATTTTCATAGATCTCCTATGTTAGTATCCTTTCCTTAATGACATTTCAAGTTTCTGGTGATACTCGCTAGCTATTTAGCTGTGAATGAAGAGTTTCACTCATGAATGCCCCATCCAGCCGAGATGCGGCTAGATACGGCAGGGTAAATTGATCGCATTTTATTTTCTGCAAATTGGCCCCCCTCAGATCGGCGTCGGTTATATACACAATGTCCATACTGGCACCTCTCAGGTCTGCACCCGAGAGATTTACTCGCTCCATTAGAGATACAGATATTTTGGCATCTCTCAAATCAGCTCCGCTCAAGTTCACATCTCGCATGGCAAGACGGCTTATTGTCGCTCGTATCATTTTTGCTTCATGCAGGTTGGTACCCACCAACTCCGTGAACTCCAGCGAAACTCCTGTTAGATCGGCCCGAGACAGATTGGCTCTTGTCAGGTCGAGGTTGGGAATCTTTGCACCCTTGAGGGAAGCAAATGAGAGATTTGCCTCCGTCAAATCAGCATAAGAGAGGTCCGCATCATCCATTCTTGCACCGCTCAGGTTCGATCTCATCATGTAAGCCCTGGTGAAGTCAGAACCGGCGAGGTCGGAACCACTAAGATCGGTGCTGTAGAGTTCCGCCCGGGAAAGCTGGCTGCGGGACATTCTACAGTTATTGATATACGCCCAGCTTAGGCGTGCTGCAATCAGATTAGCACCATTCAGCAATACCCCACTCATGCGAGCATTCATGAGGTTCGCAGAAAATAACCGAGCACCGGTTAAATCTGCATCATTCAAATCTACTGAATCCATATTGGCACCGGTCAGATCAGCATTAGCGAGGTTAGCACCAACTAGAGTCGCACCCGGCATGCGTGACCCGGATAGGAAGGATCGGCTCATATCCGCACCGGTAAGATCTGCATCGGTAAGATTGACGCTATTCATGATTGCGCCCTTTAAATTTGCCCGAGTCAAATTGGCGCCTGACATCTTGGCCTCTTGCAGAACAGCACCGGAGAGATCTGCACCGCTGAGATTTGCATTTATTATATTCGCCCCAGTGAGGTCGGCTCCGGAGAAGTTAGCTCTAGACATATCGGAACCCTGCAAACAGACTCTAGTCATTTTGGCCCCGGAAAAATCGGCGCCGATCGCAGCGGCGGAAGACAAATCCGCTCCGATCATTTGCGATTGGGAAAGGTTGGCATCCTGCAGGCGCGAGTAGCTCAGATCGGAGCGGTTGAGGTGAGCCTGGGCAAGATTCGCGTCCTGAAACTGTGAATCGGTGAGGTTTGAGCCGTCATGCAGTTCATTGATCAGGTCGGCAGAGGTGCCGGTTCCTGAGAGGATCAGGATTGCCATGAGAGATCGAGCAATGTTGGACATATCCATGTTTTTTTTAATCATATTAAACCAGCTTCCATTGGGGATTTATCGCATCAAGGTATTGAAATTCGGTGAAGCTGTAGGGTGCAAAATAATACTCGGGATCCTTCATAACCCCATAATAGCTATCAATCGCAAGCCAAGCATCTGGATGGTCTTTGTCCTCCACAGCTACCCAGATATGGCCCTGGGAGTCAAATCCGCTGGGATTATACAGGAATATCACTTTATATCCAAAATCCCTGTAAGTGCTATCCAGTTTTTGAGAACCGTCATAGCACATTCCCAGAGGCGTTACGGGAAACATGACGTATCTACTGATCGTCTTGACAAAATCGGCGTTGTCGGTTAGGGCGTAAGTAGCATTGATACTGATGGCATCGTTTGCTATCACCTGCACCGGTCCGGACTTGGCGGTGGGGGGAGTCATCCACAGATCTGCAAGTCTTGGCGATGCACCGTTAGGTGTGAGATAGACCTCTTTGCCCACTTTTAGCTTGACGACGACCGAGGATTGATCCGGTGCCGGCTCTGCATTAAACCCATGCGTTGCCAGAAAGAATGCCAAATCCTTCATGGTGATGCCGATATCTTCGTAGCTGGATAGGAGCAGCCACAGATCATTTTCCTCAGAGGCCTGGCAGGCTGAGGGACACAGAATCAGGAGCATTGATACCAGAATGATGGTTCCTCTCAACTCTACCTCGAACGGCATATATTCAGGCAGCGCCTTTTTGTTTTCGGCATTTATGTTAAGGATCGCGCCTATAAAGATTTATTGTTTTTTCCTAAAGATAGGTTCAAGTGAGACTGGAAACCATGATCGAACGATGGATGGCCGCTCATCCGGGCTGTCAGTCTCTAGATATTTATTTGAGCAAAGAAACGCTTGTCGCAAATTCGCGGCCTGACCTCTGCCAATTAATAGCCAAAGCTACAGAGCCAAATAAAAATAAAAATGCCGATCGGCGCCTTTAGACTTAGAACAAGCTAGTCAAGAAGGCGAGAGGCACTAAGAATAGTATTATGAATCCAATAACCATCAAACCGATTGCCAGCCCATTTCCACCTGCCATGAAGATCCTCCTACTGCATATTCTTTGGCTACTGCTTGGAAGAGGTAATATTAATTACTGTCGGACCCTGGGGGTAAAGGCCAATACATTTAACTATCTATACCGGCAAGATTTATCTCGTGCGATCTATCCAAAAGAGCCAAAGCAAGGCACAAGGGGCGAAGCAGGAGAAGCGAAAGGCAATCGGTGCAAGATTTGTGCTCTTGCGTCCGGCGGGCTACCCCCTGAAGAGCATATTTCAGGAGCATCCTGTTGTCTCTGAGCCCAAGCTGTTCGAGCTTTATGCCCAAGAACAGTGGTACGGAGAGAAACTGCTCCCTGGGAGCTATCTATTCGATAGCAGGCTTTATCCGGACTTTGCCTTCCAGGTGGTCAAAGTTTACCCCAGATATTCGGTGATGGGCTCACAGACCACCATTAAGGTAGAGCAAAAGGCTGAGCCCAAGAATAAGGTAGTGTACGATGTCAGCTTTGATGATGTCATCGGCCAGGAGACGGCTAAGCGCAAGGTCAAGATAGTAGAGAAATTCCTGGCCGATCCGGAGAAATTTGGGCGGTGGGCTCCGCGCAACATTCTATTTTACGGGGTCTCTGGCACAGGAAAGACCATGATCGCTAAAGCGCTATCCGCCAAGACGGGAGTGCCTATGCTGGCGGTAAAGTCCACCAGCCTGATCGGAGAGTTCGTGGGCGAGGGGGCCCGGCAGATTCACAGCCTTTATGAAAAAGCCGCGGAAAGTGCACCCTGCATCATATTCATCGATGAGCTGGATGCCATTGCTCTCGACCGAAGGTATCAGGATCTAAGAGGCGATGTCTCGGAGATCGTGAACTCTCTCCTAACAGAGATGGATGGCATCTCCAATCGAACAGGGGTTTGCACCATCGCGGCCACCAACCGGATCGAGGTTCTGGATGCATCGGTGCGCTCGCGCTTCGAGGAAGAGATCGAGTTCAAGTTGCCAAGCCTTGAGGAACGCTTGCGATTATTGGAGAAGAATGCCGCCACCTTGCCTCTCGCGATGGAGAACGTGAATCTAAGTGAGATTGCCCGCCAAACAGAGGGCTTTTCAGGACGGGATCTGGTAGAGAAGGTGCTCAAAGCTGCGCTGCACCATGCTATCATGGAGGAGTGCAACATCACACAACGGCATCTGGAAGAGACCATTCCCAAGGCCAGAAAGGAGTACCGCCAGCCGCCCAGAGAAATGTTCACCTAAATTACTGAAAGGACCCACCATGTGGCAGGAGATTTTAGACAAGTTCAAGAGGTTCCCGGCTCAGGAGAAGGTCATTCGTCTCATCCTGCAGAGGGGCTTTCAGATCAACGATGCCTCTCGCGTTGTATCGGGCCGGATAGAGATTCCTCATGCCCAGATAGCCAAGGAGCTGGACGTGGACCGCCGGGTAGTGGACACCACGGCCCAGGCCATTCGCGATGATGAGAATTTATGGAAGGTCTTCAAGAATGTGCGCTCCATGACCTTCCTGGGAGATGTGGCGCCCATTTTGGGCCTGGGTGTGATAGAAATTACGCCGGTCAATGCCGCCAAGACCGGCCTATTGGGAGACGTGGCCAGTGCCGTGGCCAATAGCGGCCTTTCCATCCGCCAGGCCGTTTCCGACGATCCTTATTTTGTGGAAAGCCCCAAGCTCACCCTCATCACGGAGGGCAAAATACCGGGAGACCTGGTGCGCCGGCTTATGGAAATTGAGGGCGTGAAGAGGGTAACGGTGTATTAGCGAGTCTGGGGGGCCAGGCAAATCCTGCTCGATTCATCCACTTGATTCTCAGGGTTATCAAGGGTAACTATTTGGATAGCTTGATCCTGATCTTTAGAGCCCCTAACAACTCGCAGGCCTTGCACAGCTCCTTGACGCAGGGCTCGCCGCACTCTTTGCAGGCGGCAAGATCCATCTGGGCATAGCTGCCCTGCGCCTTCGCCACGATCTTCTCGAATCCCCGCACCGTGGACTGCTTCGTGCCGGGAAACTGGCTCTCCAGGTCATTCAACATGTCTCTTACATCCGCCCGCAGGGAAAGATTGGCATAAGGACACTCCCGGGACTCTGTGAAGACTTCGTTTACCATGCAGTAGAGAGCGATCTCCTTTTCCGGCATCTCTCGCAGGGGCTTGATGCGGGGCACCAGTCCCCTCTGGGCTCGCCAGGGCCGAAAACGCATCAGCCTCTCGAAATCGCCCTTCAGATAATTCATCATAATGGTCTGCGCTTCATCGTCCTGATTATGGCCGGTGGCGACTTTATCGGCTTCCAGGCGTTTTGCAGCCCGGTTTAGGGCGTTCTTGCGAAAGACCCCGCAATAGGTGCAGGGCGCGACCTTTTTTCCAGGCACCATTTCGTCCAGATCGTAGCCGTACTCCTCCCGGAAGGAGACGATATGCAGCTCAACTCCGAGCCGCTCTGCAATGGCTTTTGCCGCCTTGATGGTGTCATCCCTGTAGCCGGCGATGCCCTCGTCCACGGTGACGGCCACAAGTTCGACATCCCTTTTTGCCAGAATCCTGCACAGGCAAAAGAGCAGAGCGGTGCTGTCCTTGCCCCCGCTCACGGCCACAGCGATGCGCTCGCCCTCCTTGACCATCTCGTTTCTCTGCACCGTCTCTGCCACTCTTCTCTCAAAATCCTGGATGAAGTGGTCCTGGCAGAGGTGCTGCCCGGAGTAGCGCTGCGATATTATGGCCCTCTCGTGACATTTGGTGCAGATCATGCCCGCACCCGCAAGAAAAACCTTTTCGAGTTGGTAATGGAATAATCGAGCCCTCTGTGAGTCCTCCGTGCACTCTGTGTCTGCAGTGGTGATAGTCCGTAAACCATTGGCATAACCAGTGGCTGACGACTATTCCACCACAGAGACACAGAGTTCACAGAGAACGCACAGAGAACGCTATAAAATCGGAGAGACCAGAGTAACCCCAGTTTAGCCACTAGAACGAGAGAAAAGCCAAACCTTTTGTATCCATCAGAAAATTCCGGCCAGGTAGTTCTTTGTGCCTTTGTGCCTTTGTGGTGAGCCGCATCGAATCTATCCTCAAAAAGGCCGCCTTCAGTCAATCTCAAATCTCTCCCGGCAGGTGTAAACGGAAAGCCTCTTTCCCCGCAGAAAACCGATGATGCACAGATTTGTCCTATTTGCAATGGAGACGGCCAGGCTGGTAGTGGCCCCTCGCGAAACAATGATGGGAATGCCGCCCACTGAGCACTTGAGGGCCATGTCCGAGGATACCCGGCCTGTGCAGGCTACAAAGGTTTGGCTGAAATCGAAATCTTGCTTCTGCAAGAACGCGCAGCCGATAGCCTTGTCCAGGGCATTATGCCGGCCGATGTCCTCGATGATGCAGATATGCCCCCTATCTGTGAAGAGGCCCACGGAATGCACTCCCCCTGTGGCTATGTGCGTCTCGGAGAGCGAGATGGCCCCCATGGCCTCTTGCGCCTGCCTCCTTCCTATTCTCAGATCCGACTTAATCTCGGCAAGCTTGGACTCATCCAGAAAAGAGGCAATTCCGCCGCAGCCGCTCACAATCGGTCGCCGGGGGACGATGGCCCGCATGGGATTTGCGACTAAAACGCGAGCCACATTGCCCTCGATCTCCAGAGACTCGATCTCCTGCGGTCCGGAAATTATCCTCTCGGAAAAAAGGTGGCCGGTGACAAACTCCTTTCTCATCTGGGGGCTGATCATGGCGGTTACGAAATGCCGGCCGTTGATGAAGATGGAGAGAGGCACCTCTTCCACCACCTGGCAGGTCGCTTCCTCTGCACTGGCGCCGTCCAGCCGGAGACATTTGCATTCTTTGATCATAGCTAAGCCATCCTGGCAATCTGCTCCAGCGTCGCCAGGAGCTTTTCAATCTCATCCTTTGTGTTATAAAGATAAAGCGAGGCGCGCACGGTGCCGTATTTCAGCCCTAGATGCTTCATTAAGGGAATGCAGCAGTGATGACCGGAGCGAACGGATATGTTCGATGCCTGGTCGAGCATGAGAGCCACCTCGTGAGGCAATAGGCCTTCAACTGCAAAGGAGACCACGCCGCCTTGTGCCCGCCTGCTTGAGCCGGGGTCCGGACCATAGATCGATACCCCTTCTATCTCTTGCAGGCCTTCCAGCAGCTTAACCGTCAGCCTTTGCTCGTGATGGTGGATTTCCTCGATGCCCACCCGTGTGAGGTAGTCCACGGCAGCGCCTAGTCCAATGCCGGCCGAGATGTCGGGCGTGCCGGCTTCATAGCCCTCATAGCCCTTCTTGATCTCATACCCGTCGTTGCCGACGTCCTGCACCATGCCCCCGCCCACCAGGAGCGGCTCGATCTCACAATCCTTCTTGATCCAGAGAACGCCGCTTCCCATGGGCGCAAGCATCTTATGCCCGGAAAAGCAGAGAAAATCGCAATCGATATCCACCACGTCTACGGGCATGTGGGGCACGGACTGGGCAGCATCCACCAGCAGGACAGCGCCCCGCTCCCGGCAGATTTTGCTGATCTCCTTTACGGGAAGGACCGTTCCCAGAGCATTGGAGAGCTGGCTTACTGCCACCAGCCGGGTGCCCTTTGCTATGGCCTTTTCATAGTCTGCCGGATCAATCATTCCGGATTTATCCGGTTTTATGATTTTCAGATCTATGCCTTTCTCCCTCAGCCTCATCCAGGACAAGAGATTGGAGTGGTGCTCCAGAAGGGTGGTGACGATGCCGTCTCCCTTCTTCCACAACAGGCCGCGAGCGACGATGTTGATGGACTCGGTGGTATTCCTGGTAAAAATCGTCGTTCCTTCCGGCCCAGCCCCGCCTACGAACTCGGCTGTCTTGCGGTGCGCGTCCCGGTAGCGCTGATCGGCAAGCTGAGCCATGCGGTAAACGCCCCGGCCCACGTTGGCCTTGTAGCTATGGTAGTAATCCAGGACCGCCTGCAAAACAGGTTCCGGAGTCAGGCTGGTGGAGGCGCTATCCAGATAGATGACATCCTTGGTGATGGGAAAATCCTTTCTTATTTCCTGGACGTCCATAAAACCTCTTTCATAAAACCTCGTTCATGCTTCCGCTGCGAAAGCCCTCCAGATCCAGGGCGACATAGTCAAATCCGATTGTCTTGAGCATCCTGGCGATCTTATCGCGGCAATCCATCGCCCGGGCCATATCCTGCTTTAAAAGCTCAATTCGGGCCACGCGTCCGTGGGATCGCACCCGAAGCTGCAAAAAACCCAGGCTTTTCAGGTATTCCTCCGCCTCTTCCACCATTCGCAAGTTCTCCGGTGTGATCGGCTCGCCATAAGGTATTCGGGAGGCGAGGCAGGCCGAGGAAGGCTTGTTCCAGACGGGCAGGCCCAGGCCTTGGGCCATAGCGCGAATATCCTCCTTGGTTATTGCCGCATCTACAAAAGGATGCCAGATTCCTTCTTCATCGCAGGCGGCAATTCCAGGCCGATGGTCCCCGTAATCGGAGAGGTTGACCCCATCGGCGATGCAGCTTATGCCCTCCTCCTCCGCGATGCTTTTTAAAACCGCAGCCGACTTTTTCTTGCAGATGTAGCAGCGTTTGACCGGATTATGCAAAAACTGCTCTTCCCTCAGGATGGAGAATTCTGCTACCCGATAATTAAGCCTCAGGGATTCTGCCAGCTCTTTTGCATTTTCAAGCTCACCTCTGGGCATGGTCTCGCTGTTCAGGATCACGGCCAGGGCTTTGTCGCCCAAGACATCGTGCGCCACCTTGGCGAGAAGGCTGCTGTCCACGCCTCCGGAGTAGGCCACCAGAAGCTTTCCCTTCTCTGCAATCCTTGTTTTAAGGTCTTCCAGCTTATCGGCCCGATTCATTTCACAGTCCCTTGCACTTGGTGGAAATGCAAGCCGCCTCGTCGTCCTGCAGCATTCGGCAGATCTGGCAGATCCTGGGCACGAGTTCGATGTCTTTTACTCTTTCCTCGATCAGGTCGTCGGCGAGCATTCCGATGGACTGGCGGATGTCTTCCCTAAATTCGATATTGTAGCCTCTTTTCTTGGAGACGTACTGGGACACAGCCGGAGGCGTGATGCCCAGCATCTTGGAGACCTCTTTTTGGGATATTCCTCTCTTGACCAGCTCTTCGGCGGTTGCCGCCCTGATGCTGGGCAGTATATCCCATACGATCAGCTCACATGGCGACTTCATTTGCATTGGACCCTCAAATCTGCGATCATTCTACACACATCACAATCGTTAATTAAAGACTATACGCTTATAAATCTTGCCGCGACCATATGAATTTAATCCTTCCGAAATTCGATTCAATATTCAGAAATTTTGCGGCGTAAGATATATCTGCTTATAAAAATAATGGAGTGATATGAAAAAACGGCAGGCTCCAATTTGTATACTACTATTATTTGCCCTTATCGCATCCGCCTTGGGCGGTGCTATAGCTGATAATAATACTACGATTAATAATACGATGGGCTGGGACGGACTGTATACGACAAATGTAAAAGAAACTTCGGGGCAGTGGGCAATGCCCGGCACTCTGCTGGTTTCCTGGGGAAAAGAGGTCAGCTACGAAGGAACCCCAATCAGCAACGCGAAGTTCTTCAACAACTCCAGCATTTCCTGGACGGAAGATGCAAAGTGGGGTAGTGGCCGGATATGGTTCACCTACGGAGATAACCGCTCACAATACTGGCCAGACGGCCCGGCAAAGGGGAGGGTCTTCGCGGGATGGATACAAAGTGGGTTGGCAGCTCCCGCAGACTTGCGGGGGATTAACGAATCCATCAATCAGAAGGGTGCAAAGAAATGCGACGGCGCATGCCCTGAACTAACCGATTCCTGCGGCGGATGTTCCAATGGACGGATATGCAGCAGCGGCAAGTGCGTCTGCCCCGGCGGCACCACGGACTGCAATGGTCAGTGCACAGTATCGGCCCCATGCGGTGGTGGGTGCCAGGGGGACAGAATATGCAGCAGCGGGAGATGCATTTGTCCTGAAGGTACCAGGGAATGCAATGATCGATGCATAAAGATCGCCGAGTGCTGCGATGGATGCCCGTACTGGAAAATATGCGATAAAGGAAGGTGCGTTTGCCCGCCAGGGGTTAAGGACTGCCCCGATCCTCTGCCCCCGTGAGACATTAATATAAAACTTCGATTTGTTATTAACGACGTTTTCCACCACAGAGACACAAAGTTCACAGAGAACGCACAGAGACGAACTAACAACGGTTAGCCACTGGAAATCGCGAAGATCACTTCCGAGGGGGCAATCGGGCCAGGATTCCCAGTAGTGGGGGCGAGTCAGGCTCGGCTTGCTCTCGGTGCGGACAAGCCTGCTGCTTGCGCGGGGATTGGAGAGATGAGGCTGAGGCCCGCGGGGACGAAGTGGTGGGAAGAGGCGTGAATTTTTTGGCTCTCTCAGTTTTCACAAAATCTTCAAGCAAAGAGATGCTGGAAATGGGACAGAGGTTATTAGGTAAGCCGTGTTAGCATATGAACGGATGACCGAAGAAGAGGAGCTACGCCTGGTGCACAAAGCTGTTGAGACAGAGATGAAAGAGCTGGAAGCGGGCAAGATCAAGACCTATTCATTTGAGGAAATAAAAGAGTTACAGGCAATGAGATTCGTCTAACCAATATTTTCTTCGGCCCCTATCCCAAATAGATCCTTAACAAACATGTTGCCTGCTTTTTCCAGATCCCCGTCTAAGGGAAATACAACGCTTCGGATATTGATCTGCCCTACTTTGCCTCTTAGAACTGTGCCGAAGCCCTCCGGATAAATCAATATCGCCTCTTGGCAGTCCTTCGTTTCCGCATAGGCGGTCACCTGCTGAATATCCGTTGCAGACGGTTGCTTTGATTTGTACTTTGTGTCCATGACGAAGATGCAGCGACCAGTTTTTTCGTTAAATATTGATAAATCGATTTTGAATTTTATATCAAGATGGGAATCGATTATTACCTGTTCTTGTGATTGAATCGAGAATCCAGAAGGTAGATGCTCCCTCAGCCACCTGGCTACAAATAGCTCGTAAAGGCGGTACATTTTCACGAGGAATGGCATCATTTTGCGGTCTCCCGTCTCGTGGCCCGGGCCCCGGTGCTCCAGAAAGAACCGGCAGAGCGCATGCATGGGCAGGTAGTCCTGGTTTAGTCGGCTGTAGTGCCTGCCAATGCACTCTTCGGCCTGGCAGGGGCGAAGCTGCACAAAGCCCGCTGTATTTCGGTAGGCTTGTCGCACCAGAGGAAGCGACCGCTCTGTGCATAAGCCGCTGTGCAGGATTTGTAGCAGCGTCCAGGCCAAGATTCGGTTTTCATCCACGTCCGGGGTATGCTCCTCGAAGTGGCAGGCAATCCTCGTGTCCCAGGGCTTTTGGCAGGCGGCTCGAAGATCCAGCCGCCCTCGAACAAAAGGAAGCTGTTCTGATCGTTTTTGATAGGATCGATAAAAGCCCCTGCGCCCC
>JANYKI010000030.1 GCA_025361645.1 Methanothrix sp. | reverse complement strand
GTTTATCGATTAAGGATACGTGCAGAAAACTTGGGGTGAGCTTCTTTCAATATATGCACGATATTTATTCAAAATCATTTGCCATGCCGAGGCTAGCTGAGATACTGACTATTGCTCAATCATAGTATTGAGCATGTTCCTAAATGCCAAGCGATTTGGCATAATTTTGTCCATTGATTTCATTTTTATAATCTTTTTGGGCATCATTCTTAATTTGTGATGTCTGGGTTTCGTTTGTATTGAGTTGATCTTTTTTAATATAAAATATAAAAGTGCATGATCTCTCGGTTTCATCTCCGCCTATGGCTTTAATTCTTAACTTGTATTCCTCCAGCAACGTGCTCTTATTACCATCAAGTCGGATGCTCATCTTAGAAATAAAGGGCACATGGCCAGTAATAGGCTTTAATTCCACTTCAACACCTTTCGACAGGGTACTTCGGTCGCTGTACAGGCAGACTGAATGGTCATATTGCTTCATCCATCGTGAATTATTTACATATATATCTCCCAATATATAGTATGGGCGGATACCATTCTCTAAAACACTCACAGGTTCAATGGAAATGCTGAAGTCGTGTGGTGCATTTAATTCTACCAGGAACGAACCTACTGCACCGGTTAAAAATGCGGCACATGCAACTATCAACAGATCCGTTATTGGATTTCTTTCCATGAGCCAATGCTTTTTGCCTTTGCCAGATGGGAGATCGTCTTTCACAACATATGTCGTATTGTTGATTTTCAGATATAAGCTTTTTGACAATTGTCCCGTCAAGACGCCACTGCAAAATTAATGCAGTTAAGTATGAACCGATTTAGCGGGAATCAATTCTATGAGATGGCACCATCAGTATTATTAAAACGGCTTGATAAACGACTTATCAATCTAGCTCTTCAGGGAGTAGATCAACCTTGTCGGCACACCGATGCAGGTCTTTCCCACCACGCCTACGGCGCAGTCCGCGCCCAAGGAAATTAGCGCCAAATCTACGGTTACTATTAGCAGCGGTCAGCCTGAGTGACGAACGAACTTAACCACAGAGCTCACAAAGCTCACAGAGGACGTACAGAGACTTTTTGCAGGGACATTTGACTAATTGCCGATCCTAATAATGTGACTATACCTTGACCGCCGCAGGCCCGCTCGTGGGCTGCCAGGGAGCCTTGGCGAGGGCGGGCTGCCCCACCGAGCCGGGCCTCGCTCGTGGCGACGCTCCTGGGGCCGTGGGCCCGGCTGCGTGCGCTCGCGTGCGGGTGCGGGAGGCTGGATAATCCCAATTGACCGCGCATGGCTTGGTGGCTATTATCTGTCACATGTTTTGGGATTTACGATTGGGCAGAAAGTGGAATAAATAATGCGATGCAACCATTTGATTATCTAAAATTCAGCTTTGCTACTGCGTTGATAGCGATGACCTTTTTTAATATGTGAATTAGGTGCGGGGGATGGGATTCGAACCCATGAACACCTTCGTGACTGGACCCTGAATCCAGCGCCTTTGACCTGGCTTGGCAACCCCCGCAAAAGAGGCAGCCAATCTCATGCAGTAGTAGTATTTAACCGTATTCGTAAGGATCGCCGGGCACCCGCCTGGGAGCCCTTCCGCACCACTCATCTGCAGCCTGGTGTTTTTGGCTTCCTCGCGGTCTTGGGTGGTCTGGTTTGGATTCTGCTCACCAAAACCCATGTCATTTCGTCGTTCTCTGTGCATCCTCGGTGTGCTCTGCGCCTCTGTGGTGGAATTAATAATATTGGCAGCGATGCGCCGCTCCTGGATCATTCGAGCCCATCCCCCACCGGTTGATTCCGCCCCCCTGCGCGGCACCAGCTCCGCCGGCAGCTCCTCCATGAACATGCCCCGCACGCACGCGCGCGCTCCCCGTTCGCACATGCCTGGAGGGGCCTTTTGCGCCACCGCTTTGCAGTCTAGCCTTTTCTGAGAGGCGGATTCGTCTGTGTGGCGTCTTTGTGCCTTTGTGGTGATCGTAATAATAGTAATACTAATATCAATTGTATATTAATCAAAAAACGCAACCGAGGCCTTCGCGGCTTCGCGTGAGCCTTATTGCAAGAAAGTCAACTACCACGCCCTGAAGGACGTGGCTTGTGACTACGCAAAAAGTCGTGTCACTATCGGTCGGTTGACTCTTCTCCCAGGCGGAGATGTGGCAGACCATGGCCTGCTGGCGACCTGCTCAGAGGTAAGAGCTTCAATTGCCTTAAGTTCTGCTCAGTTCCTTGCGGAACTCATGCACCAGAGAGCGATGTATCTTTCGTTCGCCGTCTTACTCTGGTAGACCAGAGTGCCCTACCTGATTACTCAGGCGAAAGATTGTTTCCTGGTTAACCAGGGAACTAAGCTTATATAGTATGTGATACTATTTAATACTTATGTTCACCAACATACAGTTGAAGGTTGAAACGAGAGATAGGCTGAAGTCGATAGGTGCGAAGGGAGAAAGTTATGACACGATCATTAATCGGGTATTGGATGAGCAGCAACAACAGCGACCCAATTCATCCCCACCCTAAAGGATGGGGTCTTCTTGGGTCAACGAGATAAAATGATCGAAAGATGGATCGTCCTGGCTGCCGAGGAAGCTGGTCCCGTCTCGAATAAGATGGGCGGTATCTGGAATGTGGTGGATGCAGAGGCAGTGACGCTAGCGGGGCTGGTGGCGCGAGGTGATATTGAAAGCGGCCTGCACATCTTGGTTGCGGGTCCCAACTATCCTACTTCCGGCGGAGACTGGAACACAGGCAGAAACCGGGTCACAGATCTCACGGGATTCGAGAAGCTGGAGAATGGGCCAGAGCTCGAGGGCGTTCTGGCGACACTGAATGCTTCCGGCATTGAGACAGTTACCGGGCAAAGAAATGTAGAAGGCGTTCCCATCAGCTATGTGCTCTTCAATACCAATTATTATCAGTCCCACATGGTGCGCTGGAAGAATCAGGAGATGACCCAGAATAACGCCATCAAGACGGAGGCCTTTGATCTGGTAGGCCTGGATTCCATGAACTTCGAGAGAGCTCACTATGGCTCTGAGTACAACCACTACCTCAATCTTTCCTATGCCGTATCCGAACTGGTGCGAGGCCTGACGCGCGCCCCGGAAGAGATGACGCAAAAGTATACCGACCGGGCCGTCTCGGATTTTGCCAAGTCGGTAATGCCCAAAGTGAGAGTTGCCATGCACTGCCATGAGTTTGGAGTCTTCTATGCGGCAGCCAGGCTGAAGAAGCTGGGCGTTCCGGTTAGATCGGTCTGCACATTGCACGCCACAGTTCCCGGTCGCACGGCGGGCTATAAATCTCTGCAAAAGGTAGCCCAAGGCGACTCAAACATGGAGCCCGGCACGCCTTCAGGCTTTGCCACATTGGAGGCTCTGGCCCGCTATGCCGATGCCGTTACATTCGTGGGTGATTCGACCATGAAAGAGGCCATGCTTTTTTACCGCTTGAAAGGCATTGTCATCAGGAATGGAATTGATGTGGTGGCGCAGGAGATCGACTGGGATAAAAAAGAGCGCTGCCGGACCCGGATCCAGCAGTTTCTGATCGACAACCTCTACAAATACTGCGACGGCAAGTGCGTAAAATCCGAGAATATAATTCCGGTCTTCACCATCTCCCGCATAGAGATCGAGAATAAAGGATATCTTCAGCTCCTTGATGCCCTGGTGCTTCAGGATCACCTGCTCAAGCATAGATTAGCCGGTCAGCGTCATGCCGAGGAGACAAGGGTGGTATGCTTCCTGATAGCCGCGCACGGTCCTAAAGACAAGGAGAAGCTGCCGGAGGGATTTCCCATCAATCTCACGCCGGAGGTTCTGGTGGGCGACGAGATCCGCCTGGAGAATATGATCAAAGAGCATGGCCTGGATGAATCTGAGCTGATATCCGGCAGACGAATGGTAGCGGCACTGCTCTATCCTCAGTGGGTGGGACCCGACGACGGCGGCCTGGGAATGCATGCTGATGAGATCATGGCCGGCTGTGTCGCCGGCATATTTCCTTCTCAATATGAGCCCTTCCTTCTCACCGCCCTGGAAGCGGGCCGGGAAGGCACCCCCAACATCGTCAGCCGGGCGGCAGGATACAGTGATGCTTTAAAGAAGATCAAACGCCGCGTGCCGGGCCTGGGAGGCGTGGTGATTGTGGACAACATTGAGGCTCAGCCCCAGGAGACCGTCCTGGATTATGCCCTGGCCCTGGACTACTTCACCTGGACCTATCTGGATGATGAGGTCAAATACCGGCTGCTCTGCGAAGAGTCCTTCTCCTTGGCCAGACAGTTTAGCTGGAATGAGCCGGTACTGGAGTATTACAAGAATCTGGTAGCTTAGCCTGGATGTGAGAAAACAATGAGAATCGCCTACATGAGCATCGAGTTTCCGCCCAGAATCTTCGGCGGCCTGGGTGTGTACGTGGATGAAATATCCAGAGAAATGGTCTCCCTGGGTGAGAGAATCTCGGTCTTTACATTGGGGGACAACAAACTGGAGAGGCACCAGGATATGAATGGTGTGGAGGTGTTCAGGGAGGTTACCGTCCCGATCAGGGATGGTCTGGAGATATTTCTCTCCCCGGAGACCCTTTCCTGGGGGGAAGGCCTTTACTTCCTTTTGGACCTTTTCAGCCTGAACCAGCTAGCTGCGGCGAGACTCATGGAGAATGGGCCATTCCATCTCTGTGTGGCCCACGACTGGCTCGGCCTCCTGGGAGCTATGGCCGTTAAGAGGGAAGGTATTCCCATGATTTTCCATGTGCACGGCCTGGAGGTCGGTCGAACGGATAATCCCAATCCCCAGCTCGTAGCTCTGGAAAAGAAAGGCGCGAATGTAGCGGATCTGATCATTACCGTTTCAGAGGCCATGAAGCGGGAGCTGGTTAGCTTGGGTGTTAATCCAAAGAAGGTTCACGTATGCTACCACGGCGTGGACGGCGCGTTTTTCGATCCCGATCGGGCTGATCCAGAGCGTCTGGCGGCTCTACGAAAGAGATATGGCTATGCAGAGGATGATGTCATCGTGCTCTTCATGGGTCGGCTGGAACCTGTCAAAGGGATTGTACAGCTCTTTTCTGCCATTCCCGATGTTCTGGCAGAGCACCCCCGGTTGAAGCTATTGGTCGTGGGCAAGGGAAGCCTGGAGAGCTGGGCCATTTCGGAGGCGAAACGGCTGGGCTGCATCACTGTAGTCACAGACTTTCTGGATGCTGAGGATAAGATGCACCACTATGCTCTGGCGGATTTGTGCGTATTTCCCAGCATCTATGAGCCCTTTGGCATAGTTGCTCTCGAGGCCGCGGCCATGGGCAAGGCAGCAGTGGTGGGCGCCTCCGGCACATCCGGTTTGCAAGAGATTGTGAAAAATCCAGGCGATGCGCATCCTACGGGCGTTCATGTCAATGCTCGCGATTCCAAAGATATCGCCTGGGGCATTAATCTCGCCCTGGAGGACTTGGATCGCCTACAGTCCTGGGGAAAGAATGCCAGGATCCGGGCGCTGGAAGAGTTCACCTGGCAGAAAGCCGCAAAGAGGACCCTGGCGATTTATAAGGAATGCATTAGCCAAAACCTAAAGCTCCCGGATTGAAAAAAAAGAACTGGGCCGGACGAAGTGCGGGTTATATGCACTCACAAGGCCGGTCCAGTTGCTCCCAGCTCCCTGGCCTTGGCGAAGGCAGCCTCGGCTTCGGTGGCCTTTCCGAGAGCCTCAAGAGCAAGCCCTCTGTTGTATCTGGCTGCTGCAAATTTGGGATCGAGTCTGATGGCCTCGTCAAACGTCTCGATGGCCTCATCGTACTTGCCCTGTCCAAGGAGAGCTGCGCCTTTGTTGCTCCAGGATGCTGCAAAGTTGAGATCGAGTCTGATGGCCTCGTCTAAAGCCTTTATTGCCTCGTCATACTTGCCTAGATTCTTGAGAGCAGTGCCTTTGTTGCTCCAAGCTGCTACAAAGTTGGGATCTAGCCTGATCCCCCCGTCACACGCCTTAATTGCCTCGTCGTATTTTCCCTGGCCAGCGAGAGCTGCGCCTTTGCTGCACCAGGCTTCAGCATGGTTGGGATCAAGCCTGATGGCCTCATCGAAGCACTTGGTGGCTTCATCATACTTGCCTTGACCATTGAGGACAACGCCTTTGTTGCTCCAGGCCAGGGCAAGGTTGGGATCGAGCCTGAGAGCCTCGTCACACGCTTTGAAAGCCTCATCGTACTTGCCCTGGCCTGTGAGAGCTGTGCCTTTGTTATTCCAGGGTGCTGCAAGGTTCGGATCGAGCTTGATTGCTTCGTCACACGCTTTGATGGCTTCATCGTATTTGCCCTGAACATCGAGAACAAAGCCTTTGTTATTCCAGGCCATTGCAAGGTTGGGATCTAGCCTGAGGGCCTCGTCGCACGCCTTGATAGCCTCATCGTACTTGTCCTGACTACAGAGCGCAAGGCCTTTGTTGCTCCATGCTACTGCAATATTGGGATCGAGCTTGATAGCCTCGTCATAAGCCTTGATAGCCTCGTCGAGCTTGCTTTGGTTCTGTAGAGCAAAGCCTTTATCGAACCAGTCTTCTGCGGTCTGTTGGCATTGCGCTGATGTCATCAACACCAGCAGAATAATGAATACAGCATAGACCAATCTCATAAACCCATTAAGTTTGCACAGAATATATGCCTGTCGGATTTAAAAAGGAGAATGGATAGAAAGGTGCACCGGTTCTATGCACTTACGAGGCCTGTCCAGTTGCCCCCAGCTCCCTGGCCTTGGCGAAGGCAGCCTCGGTTTCGTTGGTCATTCCGAGAGTCTCAAAAGCAATACTTTATAAGGAAGTGGCTTGACGAAAGAGGATAAGAGGGGACGCAGACGATGACGGAGTTAAGAAGACATTACTTCCTCGATGAATACTGCATTATCGCTGCAAAACGCGGGAAGAGGCCATCTGATTTCCAGTCAGCTAAGGATGTCTCAGGAGACGAGACAGTTTGCCCATTTTGTCCCGGAAATGAGAAGATGACTCCTCCAACGGCTGCAGTTTACACTGAGCAAGGTGTATCATCCGATGGCCAGGAGAGGATTTCCGGTTGGCAGCTACGTGTCTTTCCCAATGTTTTCGCAGCCATGGTCCCATGCCCTGCGCCCGCCACGACGGAATGGATTGCTCAGCCTGGGCAGGGCTTTCACGAGGTGATTGTAGACAGTCCCCAGCACGGTGAAAATCCAGCTGACTATGCAAAGGAGCACATGGAAAAGCTCATCCAGGTCTACCGGGATCGCTATGTCCATTACTGTAGCAACAGCTTTGTGAAATATGTATCCATCTTCAAGAATTGGGGCAGGGAGGCGGGAGCATCATTATCGCACAGCCATTCTCAGCTCATCACCCTTCCCATTCTTCCGCCTCTGATTAAAAGAGAACTGGATGCCATAAGCCGGGCATCAATCTGCCCTTTCTGCAATATCGTAGCGGAGGAGAAGGAGTCATGCCGGCTCATCGAGGAGAACGAGAACTGGATTCTCATTGCACCCTTCTATTCTCAGGCACCCTATGAGACCTGGATCTTGCCCAAGAGGCATTTTGCCAACCTGGGAGAGATGCATGAAGCTGAAGGCAAGAGCCTGGCTGCCTTGTTAAAAAGGGCTTTAGGGAGCATGCGATCCCTCTTGAACGATCCGCCTTACAATTTTATGATCTCCCAGCTTCCTTTCAGCTACCACCTCAACATCAGAATTCATCCGGCTCTTTCCAAAATCGCGGGCTTTGAGAGGAGCACAGGAGTGTACATCAACTCCATTGCCCCGGAACATGCAGCTAGGGAGCTCAGACAACAGCTAAAAACAATCTAAAAGCGCCGAAAAGTTAATCAATTATCCGGCTGTAATGAATCATAATTTGCTTATTTCATTCCTTATGTATTTCATAAAGCAAGGGATAATATTGATGATATCGTAGCGACAAAAGATCAATAACCATAGCTGCAAGGCAAGACAATACTGGTGAATAGATGCGAATTGCAATGCTCTCCTGGGAGAGCTTATACTCAATAAAGGTCGGTGGGGTGGCCCCCCACGTCTCAGAGATCTCGGAAGCGCTGGCCAGAAGGGGTCACGAAGTACATATCTTTACGCGCCGAGGCGATTTTGAGTCCTACGACAAGATCAACGGCGTCCATTACCAGAGGGCCGATGTAGACGGCTCTGGAGATGTCCTGGCTCAGATGAACCGCATGTGTGATGCACTTTACGATCGCTTCGGGGCCGTGCAATATCTCTTTGGCAAATTCGATATAGTGCATGGCCATGATTGGCATCCTGTGCCCGCTTTGACCCGTATAAAGGAGTACTTTGGCTTGCCCTTCCTTCTGACCATGCACAGCTCGGAATGGGGCAGGAATGGAAACCACTTCGGTCACGGTATCTCCCAGGAGGTCTCCCATCGAGAGTGGCTGGGCTGCTATGAGGCCACCAAGGTGATTGTGACCACCAGGCGCATGCAAGACGAGTTGATGTGGATATACAGCCTGCCTGGAGACAAGATCAGCATTATACCAAACGGCATCATTATGGGAAAGATGAGAAAGGGGTTGGACGCCGGTCGGGTCAAGGAGAAGTACGCCATTCACCCCCTGGCCCCAATGGTACTCTTCTGCGGCAGGATGAGCATCCAGAAGGGACCGGACCTGTTGGTAGAGGCTGTGCCCCATATCTTGAGAAACAGATCCGATGCTCGTTTTGTCTTCATGGGGGAGGGTGGCATGAGGCAGGACTGCGAGAGGAGAGCTCGCGAGCTGGGCGTAGCGGATGCCTGCCGATTCCTGGGATACACCTCCAGCGCCGAGAAAGAGGAACTGGTCAATGCCTGCGACCTCATGTGCGTTCCCAGCAGAAACGAGCCTTTCGGCGTTGTGGTACTGGAGGCCTGGGATGCCTGCAAACCGGTAGTGGCGACGGAGGCGGTGAGCATAATTAATAACTTCGAGGACGGCCTCCTGGCCTATATTCAGCCGGAGTCCATCGCCTGGTGCATAAACCGGCTGCTGGCCAATCCCGAGGAGATGATGAAGCTGGCAAGGGCAGGATGCAGCCGGATTGATGCCGAGTTTAGCTGGGATCGCATCGCCAAGAGGACGGAAGACGTTTATGAATTGGCAAGAAAACACGGCCAACCGAAAGGTTCTTGAAGGGTGAGTAGCACAAAGGGCTCTTGGCGCCTCGATAGCTTAGCCCGGTATAGCGCGTCCTTGGTAAGGACGAGGTCGCGGGTTCGAATCCCGTCCGAGGCTTAAATTTTTTTAATCCCGCAGTCTTTGTGCAGTTGATGACATTTTCTCAACTGCACGTCTCCCTGGCTCGCAGCACCTCCGCCACCGACCAGGCCTGAGAGATGCATCCGCCCGGCCGCTGGGGAGAATCACCGTCAAAGACCTCGGGGATTGTGTCAATCCCGCCGGCATGCATGTTTATCAAGGGCCTGAGAAGCTCTCTGGCCTTTACCAGGACCGGCCCGGATCTGCCGTTCACAGAGAGCAGAGCATCAATGTACGGCCCCATGAGCCAGGGCCAGACGGTGCCCTGATGATAAGCTCCATCTCTGCGATGAGGGTCGCCCTCGTATCTGCCTGCATAACGCGGATCGCGAGGCGAGAGAGTTCTTAGTCCGTAAGGCGTGAGCAATTCCCTTGTTACAACATCAAGAATGCTCTTTCTCATAACCAGAGGCAGAAGATCGGGAATTCCTGCCGCGATAATCTGGTTGGGCCGGATGGATGCATCCTCATGGTCGATTACATCATAAAGGCAGCCGGTCTCACTATTCCAAAACCGCTGGTAGCTATGGCCTACCCTTTCGGCCAGCTCTGTAAACCCCGGATCTGATTTGTCTAAAGCCTCGCAAAGCTTCTGCATATCTCTCAAGGCAGAATACCAGAGGGCATTTATCTCGCAGCATTTTCCGGCTCGCGATGTCACCGGCCGGCCATCCAGGCGAGCATCCATCCAGGTGAGCGCTGCCCCGGATACGATAAGACCATCCTCGGCCCCTCCAAAGTCCTCTCCCGGCCGAGAATAGCGACGAAATACCTCCAGTAGTCTGGGCCAGAGCTGCCCGACAAACTCCCGGTCTTTAGAATATTCAAAATAGCTGCATACGGCCCGAACAAACCACAGGGATGCGTCCACGGTGTTGTAAGAGCCGGCCCCCAGATCGTTAGGCAAAACGCCATCGTTCATTGCTTTTGCGAAGGATTTCAAGACCTGCCTGGCATCTTCAAAACGCCCTGTAGAGAGCAAGAGGCCGGGCAGGGAGATCATGGCGTCCCTACCCCAATCATCAAACCAGTGGTATCCGGCGATTAGGCTCATGCCTTGATCTCTTTTCACCAAGAAGGAGTCTGCGGCCTTTGCCAGATCCGGAATGGGAGCAGTCAGCTTTTCCAGACGCTCCTTTTCTTTTTTCTGCTCTGCCCTCCAGTCCAGCATGCCGGTTCTCCAGGTAGAGGCAGCAATGGCAAAGGCGGCATCTCCAGATAGCTCGATCTCGAAATGGCCCGGCGTGAAGAGGTCCTCCTTCCAGGCTAAGCCCCGCAATCGTTCCTCTTCGTACTCGAAGTTATGGTAAATCATCTCTTGTGGCACATAGGCGGCCCCGTCCGAGAAGAGAGTGAGACGGATGTCCGGGCGAAGACGTGATCGGAGAATCGTTCCCGCACCAAGAGGCTCCTGGCTCAGGGGCGGCAGAGGGAATGCAGCGTGAAAGCTCCTGCTGTGCACCAGGGGAACGATGGCAAACGTTCCCTGCCCATTTTTAATTTTGTAGCTGATGATAGTAGTATTCTCACCACGGATCATGAAGACAGTCTTCTCGATCCAGGTACTGCCCACCTGATAGCATAATCGAGGGAAAGGGTCGGAACGAAACTCCTGCTGGTATTTGAATCCTTGAGGATAGATCACACCCGGATATTGATGATTGGCCAGAGAAATGCCTGCTATCTCCTCGTCCAGGGAGCTGAGCAAAAGCCAGCGGTCCGCGGGAGGCTCTAGCGCCGCCACAAGAAGGCCGTGATAGGCCCGCGTGTTGCTGCCTACTATGGTGGCGGAGGCATAGCCGCCTAGATCGTTGGCCAGCAGCCACTCCCGGCCCGCTCCCTCTTCATAGTTCATCATTTACTCCCCAAGAGGACGGCGTCTACTGCCTTCAATAAGCCTTTTCGCAGTCTCTCCCCCTTGATGCTCTTCAATTTGGTCAAACGCTCGGCAAGAGACGCATCTGCGAGGCTGGTCGCTGCCCAGAGGGCCAGATCCCCCCGGCTATTATGATAATGCAATGAGTCGAGAGAAACGGTTTTTAAAATATTTTGCAGACCGGCTAAGCTCCAGGCGACCTCTCCCGTGAACTGATCCACGCCTGTGGCAAAGCGGAAGGGCGAATCGGCCAGATGGGTCCTCATCTTAAGACGGTAGTGCAGGTCACATAGAACGCTAAAGTAAGTGACGGAGGCATCATAAGGGATGCCGTAGGGGCTGAAGTAGCTGTGCACCTCTCCTGGGCCCCCGCCATGAGTGAAAATGTAATAGAGATGATCAGATAAGAGAAGCGTCCTCCAAATCTGCAGAAGCTCTGGGTCCCGGCTCTCTTTGACCGACGCTTCGAGTCGCTTTTGGTAGATGAAGCAGGCCTGCTGCAAGGCATTTCCCAGCCAGCCGCTCGTATCCCTCTCCAGATCCGCCCAGGAGACATAATTTGGCACGGATAGCTCTCTTTCTGGTGGAGTGTCGCGGGCGATCTCGGCAGGCGTGGCAAAGCAGAGGTTCTCATGCCGGAGAACCTCTTTGGGCAGAACGGATAGGAACTCAAAGATACCCGTGTCCGCCCACTGATGCTCGCCAAAGGTCTCATAGTCGCAGAAGATGTTTATGCACTGGCCGGGGGTAGCGGCGAGCCAGCCGGCATACTTGTCGGCAGTGAGAGGGTACTCTTCCCAGCTACGCGAGGAGAAGCGAAAGCCGATGTCGTCTGTGAGCTTGAAGTTACGAAGCAGCAAAGATATGCCGGTCTTGGGCGGCCGGTAAACGTAATTAGGGTCGGCCACCACGCCTTCGGTGAAGACGGCCCGGTATCCCATGCTCTCGACCATTCCCGCAATCTCGTCATTGTAAATCAGCTCCGTATTCTCGAAGGTAGTAGGATAGAGCCCAAAAATGTCCCAGATAAGCTCCTTATGCATCTTGACCTGCTCGAAAAATTCGCTTTTATCCTCGTAGAGGCTGGCCAAAGAGTGATAGTAGGTCTGCCCCATCACCTCCACCCCGCCCGTCTCCACCAGCTTGACAAAGGAATCCAAAACCTCGGGACGATAGGCACGGCACTGCTCCAGGAAGATGCCTGAGAAGCTGTAAGCGACCTTAAAGGGCCTGTCCGATCCCTCATGCTTTCTAATGCACTCCAAGATCACCTCGTTGGCAGGCAGATAGCATTTGTCGGATACGCGCTCAAAGATCCTCCTATTCTCAGAATCATCGAAATAAAACTCCCGCAAATTGGGCACAGCCTCCCTTAGGGAGAAATTGTCCCAGAAGAAGTTTTTCTTGAGCCGCAGCGGCTGGTGGACCTCAAAGCATAGGGATACAAGGGTCATGTTTTCTATATCCGGCTGCAAAATATTTACATCCTTCGCGTGGCCTTCTCAATTATCCTCAAATGAGCAAAAGGTATAAATCCTCGAACTGATTTCTTAATTGCTTCTAGTGGGGGAATTAGTGGATGGTATTTGGAATGACAATGATCAAAGTTAGCTCTGGCCAGGAAAGATCGGTTTATGCCCATCTGCAAAAAAGGCCGGAAGTAAGGGACGTCTATCGTCTCTTTGGAGAGTATAGCTTCTTTTTAGTTATGCAGGCAGAAGAGAGAAATGGACTCTCCCGAATGCTCAGCGAGATAAAAGCACGAGAGAATGTCATAAAGACCGGGCCCATCCTTCTCACCGCAGAAGAGGGCGGCCCAAAGATGGGCAGAACAGATTTCGTCTTTGGGTAAAATCATCAGGTCCCTCGCTGGTTCTAGTATAGCGGGGCCGAAATAAACCAATGTTTTGACTTCGCGGCTTCGCGCCTTCGCGTGAAACCGGACCCAGTTGAATCTCACGCGAAGCCTTGATTGGCGCATAGAACGATCAGCCGTTCACAAAGGCACATTATCCTCTCACAATGTGGTTCTATTCCGTAGAGCAGCTCGGCTCCAACAGAGGCGCAAACTTGGTGCCGTAGTAGATTATGCCCTTATCACCCTCTTTTCCCAGGATGCGAAATACGGGCCGAACGCGCATGCCGATTTTCACACCCGCTGAGCTGGAGACGATCTGACCGGTAATCTTGGGCCCCTCATCAAGTTGGATGATGGCCAGGTTATAGGGCGTCAGCCGGTCGAAGTCCTCGGTGGCAGTATAGATAGTAGTATAGGTGATGACACTGCCCGTTCCCTTGAAGGTGTAATCCTCTAAATGTGCCCCGCGACGGCAGTTGGGGCAGAGGTTTCTGGGAGGAAAGAAGTATTCATTGCAGCAAGTGCAGTGTGTCCCGGAAAGATTGTATCTTTGCGGTATGCTTCTCCAGAATCTGGGTGCTTGGTTTGTCATCATCACCTCGTAAATATGTGGACCAGGGCCGTTCCGCCCGAACCGCCCACATTGTGAGCCAGGCCCACCTCCGCCTCATCCACCTGGCGCTTGCCTGCCTTCCCGCGCAGCTGCAGGACGATCTCATAGGCCTGCTTTATTCCGGTAGCACCCACGGGATGACCACAGGCCTTCAGCCCTCCAGAGGTGTTGATGGGCAGGCTGCTGCCCAAGGCCGTCATACCATCCTCTGTGGCTTTGCCGCCCTGGCCTTTCTCCACGAATCCCAGGTCCTCTATGGCCAGGATCTCCCCTATGGTAAAGCAGTCATGCACCTCGGCCACGTCAACATGGCGCGGCTCGATCCCGGCCTGGGTGAAGGCAGAGCGCCCGGCATGGACGGTGGCGTCCAATGTGGTCAGATCGCGACGATCATGCAGTGCCAGCGTGTCGCTCGCCTGGGCACTGCCCACGATCTTTATGGGCTCTTCGGAAAACCTTCTTGCCATTTCCGTAGGGGCAAGCACCAATGCCGCCGCTCCATCGGAGATGGGAGAGCAGTCCAGGACATGCAGAGGGTCCGCCACCATGGGAGAATTAAACACATCATCAATCGTTATCTCCATGTGATACTGGGCTATGGGATTCATGCAGGCATGGTGGTGATTTTTCACCGCCACCTGGGCCATCTGGGCGTGGGTTGTGCCATAGCGGCGCATGTGCAGCTTGGCCATCATGGCATAGAGCGCAGGAAAGGTGGCGCCAAAGAAGCACTCCCATTCCCGGTCCGCTGCCGCGGCCAATGCGTCGGCAGCAGTGCCGGTGGAGACATCGGTCATCTTCTCCACGCCCGCCGCGATGACAATATCGCTATAGCCGCTGGCCACCGCCAGCACCGCCTGGCGTAGCGCCAGGCCCCCGGAGGCACAGGCCGCTTCCACGCGCGTGGAGGGCACGTGCAGACGGGAGAGGCCGGCGCAGTCGGCGATGAGCGCCCCGATGTGCTCCTGCTCGATGAACCGGCCGGCGCTCATGTTGCCCACGTAGAGAGCGTCGATCTGCTCACCGGTGATCTCGGCATCCCCAATGGCCATCACCCCGGCCTCAGCGATCATGTCGCGCAAAGAGACATCCCATCGCTCTCCGAACTTGGTGCAGCCTACACCAATTATGGATACGGATCTCATATTCTCAGCTTGCCCTTATGCTTGGCATACATGGCATAATCAAGATACTCGGCCTGGCCGATATAGTCGCGAACACTTGGTGCGCCACAGCGGATATCATCAATTTTATCTTTCACACTTATGCTGAAGGCGTCGCTTCCCGCGCCGGAGCCAAAGCTGGTCACAAAGATGCGCTCACCGGGCTGTGCGATGTCTAAAGTGGCGGCAAGACCAATGAGGCAGGATGCCGAGTAGGTGTTACCGATCAATGGCACAATCAATCCCGGCTCGATCTGCTTTTTGGAAAAGCCCAGCATCTTGGCCACGCGGACGGGAAACTTGCCATTGGGCTGGTGAAATACGGCATAATCATAATCCTCGGGCGCGCTGCCCATTCGTTCAAGAAGGCCGCGCGCAGCACCTGTCACATGTTTGAAGTAGGCCGGCTCGCCCGTGAATCTTCCCCCGTGCTCAGGATAGGCCATGCCCTCCCGTCTCCAGAAATCAGGGGTATCGGTTGTGAAAGAATAAGTGCCCTCTATCTCTGCGGCCACATCTTTGCTTCCTATCAGATACGCCGCTCCACCGGCTGCGGCCGTATATTCCAGCATATCTCCCGGAGCGCCCTGGCTCACATCCGCGCCTATGGCCAGGCCCAGATCAATTAGATTGGAACTGACAAGGCCCAGGCACGCCTGGAGGGCAGCGGTGCCCGCTTTACAGGCAAACTCGAAGTCCGCAGCCGTAAAAGAGGATGAGGTGCACACGGCCTGACCAACTATGGTGGCGGTGGGCTTCACGGCATAAGGATGGCTCTCCGAGCCGGCATAAATGGCACCTATCCTTTTCGGATCAATCCGTGCGCGCTGCAAGGCATTTCTTGCCGCTTCCACGGCGAATGTCACCGTATCCTCATCCAGATCGGGCACGGATTTCTCGAAGACCTGCAGACCCTCTGAGATCTCTTCTCCGTCCCCCCAAACCCGGGCAATCTCGTCCAATCTTATGCGAAATCGCGGGATATAGACCCCATAACTTACAATACCAGAGACCAAGAGATTTCACCCTTTGCTCAGAGCAATAGAGATATCGTCAACGGAAAAATGTGTCGTTAAAAGAGGAATATTCTCGACCTGGGCGATTCTAATGGCAATGGGACTCACATCGGACGGCATTATCCCCTGCAAGATTACCGCGCCGGGCTTGAGGTTGCTCACCCGCACCGCCACCATGGGCGATTTGCCCGAGTGAACGCCGGTGAATATCAGGGCGCGAGCCGTGCTGCGTCCGTAGATCTTCTGGAACTGGTCGGGAAGCATCTCAATGATGGCCTTCATGCTATCTATTATCGTATAGCCCCAGATGGTGATATCCGTGCGGCCGAAGATGACCTCGGCATTCAGTTTTTCGACAATGGTCGCGAGGTGGATGGGATCCTGGTACTCGCAGACGCTGCAGATGGAGTCCATGCCTAAAATGTCGCCCCACATGTTTTCGTAGGCGCGCAGAACATTGCAGCCGCGACTCTCATCGATGCGCAGGAGCGCATCAATGATCTTGCTCACGATCATTATGCCGGGGGACTTTCGCCTGCCGCTCTCATAATCGGAGATCACGGAAGGAGACATGCCCATATGATTGGACAGGTCGGTCTGGGTTATGGCGAAGTTTCTGCGCCATTTCCTCAGGGTGTCCCCAGGACTAGTGGAAAGGGTGATCTCTCCTGCTATCTTCTCGGCCAGTAATCCTCGTGCGTTGGAGATCTCCCCACCGGAATTCATAAATCAACAACTGGTTAAACTAGGATATAAATCTAGCGAAAATAATTCGGCATTCAACGTAAGAATTAATTTAATCAAAAAAGAAGTGCGTCGACCGGGATTCGAACCCGGGTTGTAGGCTTGCTTCGCAGAGAATCAAAATCTGCCTGGAAGGCCCAAGTCATAACCACTAGACCATCGACGCCCGCCCCTTAGGTGGCAGAGGTTGAACTTAACTGTTTCGATCCAAAATCCATTAGTCCCTCAGATACTTTGATATAAGGGAGAGAACGCGAAAACGATTCAGGAAGTAAGAATGAATGCCCTGATCATTGCCTTCTGGCTGATGCTGCCCGCATACATACCCAATAACTGTGCCGCACTCTTCGGCGGAGGCATGCCTCTGGATGGAGGCCGGATCTTCTCGGACGGCCGGCGCTTGCTTGGCGACGGCAAAACCTTTCGGGGAACCTTCGCGGGAACCGTCTGCGGCGTTCTGGTCGGGCTTTTGCAAAACCAGGTCGCACCCTATGTCGGCCTGCCAACTTTTGGCAGCGGCATTGAGCAATTATTCATTCTCCTGGCCCTCTCTCTGGGAGCAATGCTGGGCGATATCGTAGCGGCATTCTTCAAGCGCCGCATGGGTCTTAAGCGAGGTGCGCCCCTTTTTATCATAGATCAGCTTGATTTTGTCATTGGGGCCTGGCTTCTCACATTGATCACCGCACCGGACTGGTTTATGCAGCACTTTACTACTATTATAATATTAATAGTATTATTAATAACCCCTATACTGCACCGAGTTACAAATATCATCGGCTACCGGATGGGTGCGAAGAGGGAACCCTGGTAAGCTCAATTTGTTTCACCTGCATTAGATAGCGATGAGCAAGATATTTTCCCTGTCCGCTATCGCGAAAGGTTTATAAGTTTAGGTAATTGATACCGAGAGCGTCATAGCCAATTTTATCCTGAAACAGCATGAAATTGGTGAAATGAAAAGGAGGAGGAATACATGGACGCATTTGGCATGGGGATCTGTGCTGCGGCTGGTGCTCTTGCGTTTGTTGCGGGTGCTTCTGAGGATATCGACTCGGATATTGGTTCTCAAAGCAATCCCAACTCACAAGTTCAGTTGGCTGCTCAGGTAGGAAATCCCCACCGGATTTATAATAAGGCCATTGCAGGCGAGCCACCATCGAATGCTTTGTGGTGTGCGGTTGCATGTCTCATGGCTTATGTGCTCATCGAAGGCTATCATATGCCTTTGCTCTTTGCAGCAGTTGCTGGTGCTTCATTAGCCGCTCTATTCGACGGCGTTATGTCTATTAGCGCTTACCTAGGACGGTCTGCCAGCCAGGCCAGGTTCAATCAGTGGATTTACCTGGATATCATCAGGTACACAACGCCATCCATCATGGCGCATGTGTGGATAACGTCGTTTTGCATAACCCTGATTGCAATTATTCAGGTCTACGTGCTCACGCCTCATCATCCTTTCCCGATTCCCGTTATCGGCCTCATTTGGGGCATAACTGTGGGAGCTATCGGGTCGTCAGTGGGCGATATCCACTACGGTGGCGAGCGTGAATTCCAGTGGAGGCTATTCGGACAGGGCCTCAACACTATGCTCTCCGGACAGATCGTCAGGAAGGCAGAAGCGGGCCTAAGAAATTCTATTGATAACGCATGGTTCTGCGCCAAGTTCGGCGGTCCGTGCACGGGTCTTGGCTTCGGCCTAACAGTGTTCCTGGACAACTGGAGAACAACGGTATTTGACCCCGTTACTCAGGCAACTTATGCCATCGCGATGGGATGTTTCTTTGTACTTGCTATGAACTTATATAATCTCTATATGGAAATCTCCGCGAGGAAGAAGTACGGGCCATATCCAGGCTATAAGGGGGACATTGCAGCATGAGCCTTGTCTTTGATACTAATATGCTCATTTATATGCTGGAGATCATAGTTGGCGGTCTCCTGGTGAGCGTAGGCGTACATTTTGTGCCTGTGGGCGGCGCTCCGGCAGCTATGGCGCAGGCTACAGGTATCGGTACAGGTACGGTTACCCTGGCAGCAGGCTCGGGTCTGACCGGTCTATTATCCGCCGGTTTGATGATGTCCGTCACAGATAACATCTGGCCGATTCTGGCTACCGGCGCTGTGGGCTCCATGATCATGATGGATGCCACAATGCTGACTGGCGACTTCATCTACTCTTATGCCGTTGGCTGTCCTTATGCCTCGGCCAAGGTCAACTATGACCCCATAACCATGTTTCCCCAGCCGCCTTATGTGGCTCCGGGAACGGTAGGTCAGGGCATCCCCACGGTATGCTTCGTGAGCGGCACCATTGGCGCTCTCTTAGGTGGCGTCGGTGGAGCTATGATCTACTACCCATGTCTGCAAATCGGAGGCAATCCGGCGCAAGCAGCAATCTTCGCCATAGGCATATTCTTCGTGCAAGCTGTAATTCCCTCCTGGAACATTCAGGGAACTATCGAAGGATTCCACGATCCCAAGTTCAAGAAGTGGCCCCTGGCATTCAAAGCAAGCTTGGTTGCAGGAATACTCTTGGCAATTATGACGGTGCTTATCCAGCCCTTGGGAGTTGTTTAAGATGGATCAGCTAAAAGGATTCAAATTAGAGCCCAAGCAACTCAGGATGTACGGCATAATCGGGTCAGTTGTCGGGATATATCTGACTGTGGGCCTTAACGCTATGACAGGAACGAAGGTATTCTCCTTCATAGGATGCATTGCAGCCTTATTTGCAGTGCTGTGGGGCGCGAACTCCATCCGCAGAATCTGTTCCTATGGTCTAGGCACGGGAGTACCCGCCATGGGAATGCTGTGCACGGGAATGGCGTGCGTAGCTGCCGTGTTCGGCCTGAACATCGCCGGAAGATTCGGATTTGACTGGGGAGGCCCGATTATCACTCTGGTTTACGCCATGGTCTTCGGGTATGTCGTTGGCACTCTCTGTAATAAGGTAATGAAATTCAACATCCCCATCATGGAAGAAGGACTGATGGACGGCTCCGGCGCATGCACCATGGCAGTACTTGCCTGGAGCGTTAGCCTATCCGGATCTCTATCGTACAACGAGATCATAGCCACCGTTTACAACACCGGCTTTTTGGCAGTCATCTTCATCCTGGGAGGCATGGCCCTATTCCATCCGTTCAACGCCAACCTGGGACCTGATGAGAAGCAGGACAGGACGCTCATCGATGGTATGATGGTCGGCGGACTGGCCATGTTTGGACTTGGCATATGCTCCATAGTGACGATCGGATTTGCTCCGGCAATGCTGACGATAGTAGTGGGCTTTGCACTCTGGTACTACTTCTTTGTCTGGTACTTCAGACTGGCAAAGAGAGATGCTGCCGCAGTGGTAGGAACCGGGCTTCTGCCCCCGAGCGCGCTATAAGGAGGAGGAGAAAATGGGAGTTGTTAGAGTATCACCCGAATTGGGTCTGCTATTTGACCCAATCAAGGGAACAGTCTCACAGGAGAGGGAGGACGTCGTTCAGTACGCGCTCGATCCGCTCTATCCTAAGATTGAGAGGCTGGACAGGATAGCGCAGGATATGATGAACCAACTGGGGCCGGACAGCGAACTCATGGAGTCCTATGCCAACAGAGGCAAAGCCTCTTACATCGGCGGCCTCTACACCAACATCTGGGCGGGCTTAATCATCGGCCTGGTAGTGGCGTTTGTCATCCTGATCAGCTCGCTGTTCGCCACGCCGGAAGGAGTAGCGATTGTAAGAGCCGCAGTAACGCATACGGGAGGCATGTGAGAATGGTACTTAAGAAGAAGCCTACCGATCCTTGGCCGCTGATCACAGGCGAGTATGAAGTTGGAAATCCGGAAAGCCCGGTGGCCGTCTGTACCTGCGGATCGCATCTCAAGGCCTCCGAGCTGTTCGCTGCCGGTGCCGGTCTGGTTGGACCCTGCAAGACAGAGAACATCGGAATAGAGAAAATGACCGCCAATCTGGTCTCCAATCCCAACATCAGATACCTGATCATTACGGGAATGGAGGTCAAAGGGCATATCACCGGCCAGGCTGTAGAAGCCTTCCTCAAAGACGGCATAGATAAGGAGGGAAAGATTGTAGGGGCCACGGGCGCCATTCCCTTCATCCAGAACCTGAACGAGGAGTCCATAGAGCGGATCAAAACGCAAGTTCAGCCCGTCATGATGATGGACACCGAGGACATGGGCGCGATCAAGGCCAAGATCCAGGAGCTTGTCTCCAAGGATCCGGGGGCCTTAGACGTCGAGCCCATGAGAATAGAGATCAACCGGGGCGGAGACGAAGAGGAAGTCCACGGGCCCAGGCCATTGGCAGCCGAAGTTGTGGAGATCAGAGACCGGATCAGAATTCAGCAATCCGCAGTGACTGTCAACGGTCTTCTCAACAAGCTGCAGGCGGGCATTTATGCAGGAAAGATGGAAGGCCTTGCCCTAGGCATGACCATTGTCCTGATCCTCTTCGGCTTAATCCTGAGGATCGCACCCAAAGGAGGGATCTAGAAATGGCAGAGGAGAAAGAGGTTGTCTACGGCCAGGGATATCCCACGGTTATCATGACCCAAGAAGGGTACTTCGATGACATTGTAGAGGACATCAAGTATAAGGGCCAGCTCCTGGCCAGAGAGACGAAAATGAGCTCAGGAGTTCTTTCCACCGTTTCGATGGGATTCTTCACCGGTTTCATCATCGCTCTCTTGATGATGATCGGGCCGTTCTTCATATTTAAGGGGGGGCTGTGAGCCATGGCTGAAGAAGGAAGACAGACAGTACCCGTCGCGGTTGTCGATCCGGAACAGTTCAACCAGCTTATGGCCAGGTTGGATAAGATCGATGAGAAGATCGAGTTCTACTCAGGCGAGAAATTCCTGCGGGCAGGCAAGTCTATCGGCAGGGATCTAGGTACCGCCTACGGTGTTTGCGCAGGATTGATCATTATACTGGCATATGTGCTGTTCGTATATGCCGGTAACTGGACAAGGGTGATTTAAGTGTTTAAGTTTGATAGGAAGCAAGAGGTCTTCGAGTTTGGCAAGTTCAAGGTTGGGGGCCAGCCTGGAGAGTACCCCACATGCTGCATAGGCACCATGTTCTACGCCAGGCACAAGATCGTATCCGATCCGGATCACGGAGTATTTGACGCGGCAGCCGCCGAGAGGCTCTGGAATAAACAGGTTGAGATGAGCGACATCACCGGCAACTCCTGTATGAACCAGATTGTTGCAGAGAGTGATGAGGCCATGAAGAAGGAGATCGACTGGTTTGTGGGCATATCCGATTACCCATTCCTCATCGATTCCTCTGCACCGTCGGTGCGCGCCTTCGGCGTCAAGTACGCCTCTGAGATCGGCGTAGCCGACAAGGCCATCCATAACTCCATCAACGCCTCCATTACACCAGAGGAGCTGCAGGCCGTCAAGGACAGCGACCTCGATGCCGCTATCGTCCTAGCCTTCAATGCCATGGAGAAGGGAACCGTTGGCAAGATGAACATCTTGACCAAGGCTGCCGGCGGCGCCAAGAAGGGCATGCTGGATTACGCCAAAGAGTGCGGCATCACCAGGATTCTCCTGGATGTAGCGGCCATGCCTCTGGGCAACGGCTCCGGTGCTACCTACAGGGCATGCATCGCCGTCAAGGCGCAACTGGGCCTTCCCGTGGGCGCAGGCTTCCACAATGCAGCCTCCGCCTGGGACTGGATGAAGAGATGGAAGAAAGAGCACAAGGAAGCCTTTGCACCTGTGGACATCGGGGCCAACCTGGTGGCTGGCATCTTGGGCGCAGACTTCTATCTGTACGGCCCCATCGAGAACGCACCCATGATCTTCCCGGCTGCCGCCATGGTGGACATCTTCAAGGCAGAGTCGGCTGAGGAGCTCGGGCTGAAGGTTCTGACCGACGACCATCCCTATAAGAAGACGCTTTAAGCGCCTTCTTTTTTCCTCTTTTTGAGGTTTCCTTGCCTCGCGTTGTTGTGCAAACGGCGTTTGGAGATATCAAATTCATGTGCCAGAGGTGCGGCTCCTGTTGCCATCATAAAAGGCCAGCGGAGTTTGAGGACCTGGTTCCCATGGAGCAACTAAAGGAGTTCTGGGAGAAGTCCAACCTCATCTACCTGACGAAAGAGGACATCAAACGCATAGGCCGCAAGACTGTGCTTGTCGCGAAGGATTTCGTGGACACGCTCTACGAGTACGACGGCAAATTCGTGCGGGCCGAGGAAGGAGGAAAGAAGGTGATCCTGGACATTCCGGTCATGAAGAGCAAGGAGGATACCACCTGCGTATTCTACGAGGAGGGCTGCACCGTTTATCCGGTGCGACCGAGGGCCTGCAAGCTCTTCCCATTCCGAGTGGAGGAGAAGTCAACGCCAGAAGGTGATCTCATCCTTAGCATTGGTTACAATCCCACATGTCCAGGGATCGGCAAAGGGAAAAGCGTTGCCAAAAAAGATCTGGAGAGGCTGGTAGTTGACCAGTTTCGGCAGAGGAGCGAGTCAATCGCCTCTGAAGTAGGCATCCTGGCGAGAGAGGGCAAGATCCAGAAGGATGCAGAGGTTTGCAGAACACTTCCTGGCCGCAGATCTATTGCCTGGCAAAGTTTTTCTACTGAAGAGTAATAACAGGGCAAAGGCATGGTTATTCCAGCGCCCTGCTAAAGGAGGTAAGATTTATGACAGTTGTAAAGAGCGACGCAATGCTGCAACATGAGGTTTGGATCCATGAGGTAGTCACTCATAGACCCAAGCATATGAGAGAACAAGTAATGCACATCGAGGTTAGAAACCTTGTAATGATAGCAGCTGCAATTTTGGTAGTAGTAATTGCCGCTGTTGAAATGATTAAATGATGTAGGCTGAAAAGGCCGGCTTTCCGGCCTTCGTCCTATATTATTGGAATTTGCAATTGCCCGATTCGATATCATTTAAATTCTTAATAATATTGGCTTTGTGTGCAGTGGAGAGATTATGATATTCACAGATCGTCAGTACTCTGTGAAGTTCATCGCGCTGCATGGAAGCCGTATGCTGGGCAACGTATAGCATTGTTTCCAGATATTCCTTCTCTTTTATCATATTTTCAATAATCTCTAAAAAAGCAGCATCAAATTTTATCTCAGAAGTACCGATATCCTTGATCACTTTTGCCAGTTTTTCGCTTGACTTTTGGCTGGCCATGTTGGCGGCCAAGGCTCTTTGAGCAAAATCCAGGGACGCTTCAGAAACCCCATTCAGTATTAGCTCGGACGCTAGTCTCTTCAGGGTCTTGCTCTGAAGAATAGTTTCCGATTCAAGAGCCAGAAAGGCTTCAGGGGTTATCTCTATCTTTGTGTATTTTGGGCCAGGCATTTTTCTCGCGGCACCTCATTTTTCCATCCTTATGAGTTCCTTTATATCAATACTTATTACGGACGTTTATGTGTCATTTCTAAGACGGAGTTATTGTGGAACGTCCTGCCGATGAAAGCAAGGAGCTGCTGCTTAAAAAAAGTATCTGCAAATACCGCTTGGAAAAAGATAAATACTTTGAAAAAGGATGAATTTGGAAAAAAGGAAAAATTACCAAATTGGGAGGAATAAGAAAATGAAACTTGGTCATCAGGAGTTGGGTGTGTACCCATTGTGGGTAGGATTTTGGCTGGCTGCTATCATCATATCGATACTATTGAGTCCGACTTAATGGCAGAGTATCTAAAAAGAATTCATTATGGCAGGATTCATACTTGAGGGAATTGACCTCTATCTCACCTCCTTCATCCCCTATTTTATCCCTCTGAATCCAATTTTTAGCAGGAATAGCAACTAGCCGAATTGATTAGATAGCACAAAGTTTATGTGGGATGCAGTAGGAGAGGGCCTAGGTCTAGCGTATCCAATGTCATGAATGGAGGTGAAAAATAGATGCCAGATATCACGAGCCAGTTGATCGCCATAGTATTATTCGGTCTTTGTACATTCATACTGCCAACTGTGTTCAACAGGTGGTCTGATAGCAGAGCAGGCGTTAGATAAACCTGGCTCTTTCGGATCCTGGCTCGTGCCAGGATCTGCATTATATTTATCTCTATTTTATCGTGGTAATTTTTTGGAACTTCTTAGTCAAACGGCGGCGAGGCAAGCAGATGGAACATGCCAGATGCAGCTGATTAATAATATCCTCAAATTGATTCTTCGCGAAGAAAAATTTATAATCTTGCTCTAAGTATATCTGAATAATATATCATTCACTCAATTATTACTTAGAAGCTTTACATTTTGACGAGGCGTTGAACTCTGAGACGAGTCAGGCCGATATCCTTCGATGCGCCCTAAGCGGTATGGAAAGACAAATCAAGGTAAGGGCATAAGACTGGTTCCCAGGCAAAAATACTTATACTTCCGAGCTTATGTAAACCTTGCCCAACGCCATGGGTTTACACCGAAATTGCGGTGGGGTTTATCCACTATCCGGCCCGACAATAGAGAGCCAGCCAAAAAAAAGGTGCTGGCCCTCTATTTTCTCTTATCAATTTTAATTATCAATCAGCATTGCAGTTACAGCTACAGAAAGAGATTTATAGGCTTGTCAACCTTATCCGCGAAAAATGGTTTACAATTTTGTGAGGCATGGTTTATGGATCCGGCTGCCGTCATAATAGTAATCTATCTGCTGGCGATGCTTGTCATCGGCGCTTGGGGACACCGCCTGAAAGGAATGGAGGATTTCCACCTGGCGGGGCGGAGCATAAAACTGGTTCTTCTTACAGGCACTTTCTGTGCCACTATCATTGGCGCTTCAGCAACTCTGGGCATGGCGGGCCTGGGCTTCAGCAAAGGCCTGCCTGGCGCGTGGTGGATGCTCTCCGGTACGGCTGGCCTGCTGGTGCTGGCGACTTTTTTTGCCGAGAGAGTAAGAGCTAGCGGATGCAGCACTCTGCCCGATTTGGTAGGATCATTTTATGGGGAAAGGGTGAGGTTTGTCGCCTCCGCCCTCATTATCATCTCCTGGGTGGGAGTAATTGCCGTGCAGATTGTGGCCTGCGGCAAGGTGCTGGTTGCCGTATTTGGAGGAAACGAGACTTTATTCATGGCAGCATGTACGGCCGTCTTCGTGCTCTACACAGCTCACGGAGGGCAGAGCTCGGTGATAAGGACCGACCTGGTACAGCTCATGATAATATTAGTGGGAATGATTGTCCTGTTTTCCAAAGCCCTGGAGGTTGCAGGACCCGGCTTGATCTTCAGCCAGAGTTTTCCCACTTCGGCTGATATGGGCGGATGGAACGTGTTGTCCATGCTGCTGGTTGTCGGCTCGGCATACCTGGTCGGGCCGGATATGTATTCTCGTCTTCTCTCTGCCCATACCCCCAGAGAAGCAAAGATATCAGCGGCGATCGCAGCCGTCATCCTCATTCCCCTGGCCTTCCTCATCACATCCCTGGGCATCTTCGCCCGGTCGCTTTACCCTGGCGCATCACCTGAGCTGGCCATTCCCGTGCTCCTGACGGGGCTTCTCTCGCCCGCAATGGAAGGCCTGGTGGCCGCAGCTCTCCTGGCTGCATTCATGTCCTCAGCAGACACGAGCCTTATGACGGCCACCTCCATTTTAACTCTGGATATTTACAGAAAGGCAAGACCGGCAACAAGTGAAGAGAAGCTGATGGCATTGTCAAGGCTTTTTGTGTTAATCATAGGGCTCTTGGCTTTGGCATTGGCTGTTTCCTTGCCCAGCATCATCAAGACGCTGCTTATCGCCTATACCGTCTTTACCAGTGGTCTGCTCTTACCGGTTATTGCCGGATTTTACCGAGAGCGGCTGGGCCTTACGCCTTCCGGTGCGCTGGCTGCGCTGCTGGGAGGCGGAGTAACCGCAATCTTCCTGGGCCAGACGTATCCTCTGCTTGGCATGGCGGTCTCCGCAGCATTCCTATTCGGGGTAAGCTGGTTGGAGAAACAGTATACGGAGCAGGAATGCAAGAGCGTGGTTTAGACAACTATGCATTCAACGATAAAGCATTTATACTTCCATGTATATGTAAACCCGACCCAATCACATGGGCTTACAATTGTTCATAATAATGTGGAGGGAAAAGAAATGCAAACAAGTGGCATGATCGGTGGAGTATTGTTTGTTATAGGGATCGCCGCGATATTCACTTCAGGCGGCAATACTATGATGATGGTTATTGGGGATGCAGCTGTTGCAGGCGCTGGCATAGCTATTGTTGCTTTGGGAAACAAAAAGTCTGCCTAGGCCGCAGCCCAAATATATATTTTTTGAATGAATAACCCCTAGCTTGTTCTGGGGTGCACCTTTTTGCAGTTATCGTTACAGAGAACGGCTGGGCCTTATGCTATTTTGCGCGCTGCAACGATCACAAGATGCAGGTGAAAAGAGGATAGAGGGGGCCGGTAATCCCTTACTGGCCCCAAATTTCGGGCGGATGATGGCCAAATCGCACCGCTACGCAGCGGCTATGTAAACCCATGCCATTGGGCATAGTTTACATTAGCTCGGGAGTATAAATGCTTTTTCGTTCCTTGATCCAAACAACGATGTTGTGGGTGTTTTTGCTCAATTTATAACCTCTGCGTCGCAGTGCAGTTCTAACGCAGTCGCGGTCTACTCCATTTATTTTCGCGATCCTGCCAATTTCGGATCTGTCAAAAAACTGTAGCTGTCTGGCTTCGCATTTGGCAATATAATCTTCCAAGGAGGCGATCCTTTTGTTATGATTCATGCGTTCGCCTTCTTTGCTCTTCCAGATCATTCGGCCATGACCGTTATTGGTCAATTGATAGCCGAGCCTTCTAAGCTCACAGCGAATTCGCTCCGGAGATAAGCCAAAACGACCGGCTATACATTGAACCTCTCGGCGATCATAGATGCAGGATCTAAAATGGCTGCTATTTGAAAGATAGATTTCAAGGTTGTGAATAGTCTTATCAGTCGGTTGGGTTACAGGTGGGTTTACTGAATCTAGACCGGTTTTCAGTATGCACTTTGTCATATTCGCCTTGGCTGGAAGCATCTTTGGATGGTTGGCTGTGATTGAGGATAGAAGGCCAGTATTCTCTTGCCGGCCCTCAATCGTATGGTGGATGATGACAGAACCCCCTCCACAATGCGGCGTAAACCTTTACATTGAGGTATGGTTTACAGCGCTTGGAAGTATAAATGCTTTTTCGCGTATCATGTATTTAGCACGGATAAGAAGAAGGTAGAAATGGCTATCATTCGACGTATTCGGAAAGGAATTTGTCCAGGAAGCCTACGATGCCTCCCGGATAATAGACCTCCAATGCATCGAGTTCCGCCATCTTTCTTGGATCAAGAGAGTGCGCTTTGAGATATCTCTTGAACCTTTCTTGGTTCTCTTTCGAATCATTACTTCCCGAGACCAGGGGAATCTTAAGCTCCATAACCTGATCGGGCTTGAGACCAAGGCATTTTACTCTGATATCGGCATTGCATCCCGGTGGCTTTAATTTTGCAATCGTCGTCGCCAGATCCTGGCAAAAGAAAGCACTGCCAGAACTCAGGTCGGAGAGACAGAGAATGACGGTCGGAGAGTCGCAGCGCCGGTACAGGGCTTCGATGGCCTCCTCCGAGGCACTACCACTGACAGAGACGAGGTTTACGCGGTGTTTCTCACAGACAGGACCTATTAATGGATTTAGCGCGGACTTATTCAGCCAAACTTCCATGGAATTGGATCTTCTCAGAGAACCTTCCGACAAAAACAGGTGCTCTCCCGGAATCTCATCCAGAATGGCGTCCGCAGGAATGAAACCCAGCTTTCTTGCTTTGCTCATCCACTTGGAAAGCTTCTCACCATCGCTTTCATGGTAAGGCCGTGTGATCCGAATCTCGCCTACGAACCATCCACAAATAGGATAATCTGTCTCCTTCCTTTGCATCGCATAGTAAAACATGGCTCGAAGCGTGGTCCTCGACCTGCCGATGTCCCTTACAAAATTACGATATACCTCTGCCAACCACCGGGACTTGGTTCGATCCGTTTCAGTATCTACAAATGGTTCGGTCATATCTGTATTTCCTATTGATGCCAAAATATATAGATTAGAGCGTTTCCGCAAGTATACCATCCGAAACTAAAAAACGATGATTCCTGAGGGGGCGGGATGGTGCAGAAGCTTTTTGGTCATGGAGCGGATACTTAATGAGGAGGCAACCCGAAAGATGTGCTTTAGCCACGGAGGCTATGCATTTGACAAAGAAATTCACCGATTTAGCACCCAGCGATCTGACCCGACTGCCCAATCTTTCCGAATATCATTATTGCGTAGGCGTGGAGCGCATCTATCTGCACCTATTTAACGAAAAGAATATGCACTGGTATATGGCGGAGTACGGGCCGATTACCAAGAAATTCTTCGGTTTTTTTGAGGACAAGTCCAATGGAATGTCATCGGGATTTTGTACCATGGAAGAATTGATGAAATGGTGCAAGAAGGGCGCCTCATGGGAGCCGTTGGTTGACGAGAACTGGAAGCCGACGGAGGCCAGAGAAGTCCTCTCTTTGCAGGGATATATCAAAATGATAGTATGCCCGCCGGATATGCTGTGATTTGACTTTTTGGCACCAGGACATCGCTCATCTCATCTTGCATTTCTTATTGTAGTGCGGGCATTTGGCATTGGTGCAGACGTTCTCCTTCGCGATCTCTGTAAGCACCATCTGCATCATGTCAAGACGGTCGATCAACGAAGCGTCTGCAGATGCTGCCTCAGCCTCCGAGAGAGCTTTTGAAACTTTTTGTAGCATATTATGGGCTAACATTTTTTCTTTGCGAGAAACTGCAAACTCAGCCTCAAGCTTTGCTAAATCTGCCTCATTCACATACCCCATAGTTCCTCCCTCTTCGACCGGTCTACAGGTCCACCTTCAGTCCCAGAATGCTCTTCGAGCCGTCAAATACGTCTTTGGCGACCCAGGCGCATCCAAAGGCAGCCGCAGAGCTGTACAGAGGCAGTACAGTCCGGCCCAGGAGCTCGGATACGCGCCGGCTCAGCTTTGCGGCGGGGCTACCCGCCAGGAATAGATCCGGTGTCTCCACGCCCCGGTCGCGACAGAGGACGAGAAGGGCATTGATCTCCATGGCCGCGAATAATGATAGGGATTCGAGGGCCTGGCTTTCCTCTTCGGGCAGGCATTGCTCTAAGTTTGCCCGCCCCATCCGGGAGAGAATGCCGCCGCAGTTGAAAGCCTGGTTAGCCGTCATCTTCCCGGAGTCGACATCTCTTATGGCCTCCACATCCAGTGGCCCCTGCATCAGTCCGGGGGCAAAGATGGGCGCGTCAATAGCGGCGACGATCTTTCCCTGTAGCACGGCAAATGTAACGGTGTTGGAGCTGGCATCGCACACAATGAAGCTATGGCTTTTGCCTCTAAAAACGCCGTAGGCCAGGCCCACCTTCTCCGGGCTCATGCCGTGCGAGAAGACTTTCAAACGGGGATCGATATCGCTGGCGCGATGAATGCCGGGCAGAAGGATGGCCGGCCAGCCTGAGGTTTGGATGGCCTCAAAGACACGGGTACCGCCGCCCACATGCAGACCGGCTCCATCCTGCTGGACCAGGCCGCGGTTAGGTGCATCCTGCAGCCTCACAATCCGGGTTAAGCCGTCTCCCATGGAGTAGCTGAGGGCTACCAGGTCGACGATGTCGTGGCCCAGATTCTGAACAATGCGTAGCACTATCTCTTCGGCAGAAAGGAGGCTTGCCTCTTGCCTGGAAAGGTCCCAGCAGCGACCCTCCGGGGTGGCAAATCTTATGGCGGTGGTTCCGTGGTCTACTCCTATGAACATTAAATCAGCCCAATGCCAGGATTCCTGGCAGAAGGGTATTTTTGCTAGGCCTTGATAAGCGTATCCGGCCCGCGGAGATCATTTATCCGGAAAGAAGTAGAATTGCCTTATTCAACAGCACCGTGGTATGTATTACCGCATACGATTCCAGAAGCATAACCGCCCCTGTGTACTCTTCGGTCTCGATGCGATCTACCTCTGCAAACTGGGGCTTGCTTGTTTCTGTACGGTTGCCAGCATAAAATCCACGCAGGCCGGCATTTACGGCAACATCAGTAAGCCACGGCCGATAGCCCACTCCATGCACTTTACCGCCCGTAATTTTGATCTTTATCTTCATGCTTGAGCATCCTCAGCATCTGCTTTGGCGATTACTATCTGTTTGCCATCATCTTCTGAATTATGAACCGAGAACTTTCCGATTTCGAATTCATCGGCCAGAGCGATCAAAAAGGGCCGATATCCTACGCCGTGAACTTTGGGACCAGCAATTACTATTTTTTGTTTCATAATCCTTTCCCAATAAATTCTATTAAAACCTATTTAGCGGTTTCTTCTTATTAGAGCTTCCGCTCTTGCTCGATTCAGGCCGCGGAGATGAGTTCCAGCAATTCCTTCGCCACCTTGCCGCTCTCCCTTCTCGTCCTCATGAGCGTGCTCATGCGCCGGCACTCTCCCTGGTAGCTGCTCTTTTTGTCCACCAGGAAGAGGTCCACCTTGCCAAGCATTGATCGCACGCCTTCATCATTGGGAGGGACATTCATGGCCGTCATGAATTTAGCAGCCGGACCGCTCACCGGCTTATTTCCAATGAATGGACTCATGGCCACCACCATTTTGTCCGCCAGCCGCTCGCGCACGCCCTGCAGAGCCAAAATGGGGCCGATGCTGGTGACGGGATTGCTGGGACCGATGAGAATGGTGTCTTCCTTTTCCAGCAGATCCAGAAAAGCCTGGCAGGGAAGAGCGGCATCCAGACCCGCAAAAAAGAGGTCGCGAACCTCCGGCAATCCCCGGCGTCCTACCCAGAATTCCTGAAAGTGCATCACACCTTCCGGGGTAGAAACGACCGTAGAAACAATGTCGTCCGTCATGGGAACGACCCGCTGCTTCACACCCAGAGATTCGGCCAGGGCCTGCGATGCATGGCTGAGTTTGACCCCCCGGCGAAGCAACTCGGAGCGAAATATATGAACGGCTCGATCCCTGTCCCCTACCTGCAGCTTCTCTTTGATGCCCATCGCGATCAAGGAGTCATGGGTGAGGGTCTTGTCGCCCTTAATGCCCCACCATTTCTTCTCATCGATCATATCGGCCAGAGTGTAAAGCACTGAATCAAGATCGGGGGAGATGTAGTTCCCGGAAATCCAGAGGTCCTCTGCCGTGTTCACCACCACAGAGAGCTCCTCTGGCCGCAAAAGCTCCTTCAGGCCCAGGAGAAGCTTGGGTGTGCCCGTGCCGCCGCTCAAAACCAGCATTTTGAATCCTACAGATTAACCAGTACTTTCGACATCCACGATAATCATGCCCGTCTTGAGATGAGCCGCATCTTCATCAGGAAGTGTCGATTTCACGGCTTTTTCATAGTCAATTGCGCTGTTTCCCAGAGGGTCCTCGATAATAAGGGTCAGAGGAAACCGGCCGGCTTTGGCAAGGTTGATCTTCTCCAGGATCTCTTCGCCCTTACTGATGCTTTCCGGACTTTCCGCCTCTCGCGCCGAGCGCGTGGCAAAGCCCACCACGCCCAGGATTCGGTCAAGGACGCCCTCCACATTGGATATGTACGACTCCGAGGAAAACCCAGGCTCGATGTCCACGCCAAGCTCCGGGATGCGAAGCGTGCCGCTGGAAGAACGAATCACTCTTGCATCCAGATCTTCAATGCTTGTCACCAGCAGAGTGAAGCGCACCGGCTCCTTTTGAGTTAAGAGAATAGTATCGCTGTGTCTAAAGCCGCAGTCACAGATCCCGGCAATGACCATGGTCTCTCCAAAATGAGGTATCTCTACCGTCTCCCAGCAAAACTGCATCTGGACAGAGCATACGGGACAGGGCGCGTTTGTGGTTAGATTCAATCTTTGCTCCCGACCACCTTCTCACGGTCAATCTTTATGCCGCTGGGAACCAATACTATGAGATCATCGCCAACTCCGGCTATATCTCCGGAGACGTCTTCCACTGCCTTTTTCAGTTCACCAATGGCCCGGTCTAAAGCAGCTTTATCCCGCTTCAGTCCGGCGATATCCACCAGGACAATATTGCCGGCATAAATCTCCTGTTTGATCTCGGGCAGAACCTCTACCCGTCCCAGCTCCGCTACCCTTAAGATTATCTCCGGGGAGCCGCTCCCTTCCTCGAACTGACCCAGATCGACCTCAGAGTAATCCTGCTCCTTAGACTTTCCTATGAGCTTGAGCTTTTCCAGAAATCCAGCCATCTAAAAACCCCGCAAAGGAAATGTGTATTATTATATTACAGGTCCACGAGTTTTAATCCTACCAAGCCCATGGCCACCATGAAGAGCAGGACGATCAGAGCAAAGCTCGAAGATCTCAGCTCGGCGGGAAGGGCTATTTGTGCCCCCAAAATGAGGACAACCATCAGAAATACGAGGCCAGTACTAAGGCCAATCTCAAGCCAATTCTTCTTCACAAGTGTACTGTCCACCCGCCTTAGAAGATATACTTTTTCGCCCGAAGACCGTCCTCGCCCGCCAGGAAATCCACCAACGATCGGGTTTCATGGCCATGCCAGCCCATAGCAATAAAGCGGGGATAAACGGGCAGCCTCTCTCTCAGGTTATAATCCGAGAGACGGTGGTGCAGCCCATCTTCATCCGGCCAGGGCCGATCGGGATTTATGCCGTCCACAGTAACAGGGCTAATTCCTCCCAGATCGGTTGCACCCGCGGCAAGCATGGGACGCGGGTCCACCAGGTTAGGAGGGACCTGGATGGCCACATCAGGCGGAAGGATCCCGCGCGCCGCTTCTACCGTCCGGCAGAGATTCATTATCTCTGGCCGGGGTGCATTCTCCAGAGCCGTTCCCGATTTAGGATCCAGCGGCTGGATGATGACCTCCTGAATATGACCGAAGGCGCTATGCAGATGGGCAATCTTGCGGAGCGCATCTACCCGGTCCTGCATGCTTTCGCCTATGCCCACCATTATGCCTGTGGTGAAAGGAATACGCAGTCTTCCGGCCATGGCCATGTACTGCAACCTTAAGTTTGGCCTCTTTCCCGGCGACTGTGCATGTGCATCCAGCAGGGCAGTCGTCTCCAGCATCAGCCCCATTGAGGCGTTATACGGCTGCAAGCGCCGCAGATCTTCTTGGCTCAGCAGGCCGGCATTGCTATGGGGCAGCAGTCCAAACTCAAGGGCAAGCTCGCATAGCTCCACCAAATAGTCCATTAGATCCGCGACGCCGGCATTGGCCAGGATGCTCTCAAAGCCCGAGACGGACCCGGGGCTCTCTCCCATAGTAAAAAGTGCCTCGCTGCATCCACATAGAGCGCCCTGTTCCAGCAGATGCAGCGCTTTTGATCTGGAAAGCAAATGGGCTTCTTTCAGTTCTTTTCGAAAAGAGCAGTAGCCGCAGCGATTCCTACAGAGGTTTGTCACGGGAAGAAAAATATTTTTGGAGTAGGTGAGTGTTTTCATCTTACGATTCATAACCTAACGACGAAACTCCACCAGCTTCAAGACATTTCCCAGCGGGCAGTCTTCAGGAGCCTCGCCCACTATATCCACAATAGTGCATCTTTCGCCATCTTTCAGTCCCGATGGGTGGCACATATCATACATGCTGCACTCGGGATCATCGCATTTCATGGCTTCAAAGACTATCTTGGAACCGGGAAATGCTTTTCTGGCGTCAAAGGCCGCAATTATGGGGCTCTCCGCCACTTCAACCGCCCGCACTCCAGCCTCGTGGATAGGGCAATCATGAACCAGCTCCCCGCGGGTCCCCAATATTCTGTAGCGCCTGCTCGGCTCCAGGTTAATGCAAGTGTTTCTAAGCTTACAGGTCTCGCATTCCGGCGTGGGGCCCACGAAGGTGAACTCCAGGCCAATGCTGGCAAGTTTCGTTCCAATCAGCGTAATTTGTGTGGATGCCTCGGACATAGTTCATTCTCCTTTTTTCATGATTATTATTATTTTAGATTATTCCCGTAGCTTCAGCCGCTTTGGTCGCCGCCATTCTGTTCAGGCCAAAATCCAGGATGGTATAGCGTTCCGGTCGAATCTCGTGGGCACTGACCAGGGCAGAGATCACGCTATCTGCATCCAAACCCGCTTCTGCCGCGGAGATGGGGGCGCCTACCATTGCCAGTGCCCTTTTTATATTCTTCCAGTCCCCGCCATGCAGATACATCATCATAATGGTGCCCAGACCGCAAAGCTCGCCATGCAGAGCCCTTCCTGGAGCAATTTTGTTCATGGCATGAGCGAACTTGTGCTCCGAGCCGCTGGCTGGACGCGACGATCCGGCTATGCTCATGGCCACTCCGCTGGATATCAGGGCTTTGATTACTATTCGGGCCGATTCCTCCCGGCCCGGCCGAATATCTGCCGCAAGCTCAACGATCATGCGCGCCGTCATGCCGGAGAGGGCAGCGGCATATTCACTGTACTCCTCATTATGCAGGCGATGGGCCAGTTGCCAGTCCAAAATGGCAGTGTAGTTGGAGATGATGTCGCCGCATCCGGCGGCCAGTAGCCGCGCCGGAGCCTGGGATATTATCTTGCTGTCGGCAACAATGGCCAGCGGGGAATGCGCTTTGATGGAAGTGGTCTCCCCATTGACCGTCAAAGAGGCCTGAGAGGAGCAGATGCCGTCATGCGAAGCGGCCGTGGGCACTGACAGAAAGGGTACATTTACTCCGAGTGATGCGAGCTTGGCAATGTCTATCGATCTGCCGCCTCCGGCCCCGATAAGAAAACCTGCCCCCATCTCCCGCGCCAAACGCTCTGCGCGACCTACCTCTTCCAACTTGGAGGCGCTGCAAATGAGGGTCTTTGGCTCGTATCCGCCGTCATATAAGAGCTCAAAGATGGCCTTTCCCACCACATCCTGGGTACGCGGGCCGGTGATGATAAGAGCACGCCCTTTGAGCTGCAGGCTGGTGCAGATCTCGGATAGCTCCAGTATCACGCCACTACCTACCGCTACGATGCGCGGGAGTTCCATCCACCTAGATCCGACCATTGCCTTCTCACCAGCGAAAAACAGGCTAAGATGTAATTGGTCTATGGCGATATAAAATCATATCCTTAACAAGTCACTATTTCAGAGGAGAGGTCGCAGAGTATGCGATCCCTTATGATATTGACCTCAGAGCTGGTTCTGTTGCGGGGGCGAGGAAGTGGGATCTCAATGATATCCTTAATTCTCCCCGGCCGGGCGGACATGATCACGATGCGATCCGCGAGGTATATGGCCTCGTCAACGCTGTGGGTGACAAAAACCACCGTCTTTCTCTCCTCATGCCAGATGCGCAGAAGTTCGGACTGCATGATGTTGCGCGTCTGAGCGTCCAGGGCTCCAAAGGGCTCATCCATGAGCAGGGCCTTGGGATGATTGACCAGAGCACGAGCGATGGCCACCCGCTGTTTCATGCCCCCAGACAGCTCATGCGGATAGCGCGTCTCAAAACGCTCCAGTCCCACCATCTTTAGATACTGGCGGCCCTGGGCAAGTCGCTCCTCGGAAGGTATGCCTTTCAATTCCAGGCCGAAGACGATGTTATCGATGACCGTTCGCCAGGGAAATAACGAGTACTCCTGGAAGACCATGCCTCTCTCCGGTCCGGGACCGATTATGGGTTCGCCATCAAGAGTTACGGTGCCCCTCGTCGCCTCCTCAAGGCCCGCGACTATGCGCAGCAGTGTGGTCTTGCCGCAGCCGGAGGGGCCGATGAAGCAGACGAACTCATTCTCCTCTATCTCCAGGTTAATATCCTGAAGGGCTACCATCTCTTTTCCGTCCGCGAAAAATTGCATGGATACGCCCTTGATCTCCAGCAGAGCCATTCAATGCGGGATATCGCGGCGGGTAGCTATAGATCTTTCCATCACTTCGCGGTGATTGGCTCCGTCGATTAGAGCGCTGTGGATGCGGTGCTGGCCCGGCCTGCGTCTCGCTATCTCATTCTCTCGATTATTTCTTTGGTGTGGAACTGATCTTTTCAGCCTGAACCGAAAGCCTTTTATCTCGGCAATTGACGTATAGTATATTGGCGAAAGTCGATGGCTATTTTTCCCTCCTACATCCAATTGACTTTTGCCTCCCTCCTTCTTATTCATCAAACGAGTTTAGGAAAATTGGCCTGAAAGTATCCTTATAATAATGTCCAACCATTTAAAGCATATCGAAAAAAGAGAGAATGAATTACAGGTTATATGCACTGCTTGGAGCTGGGATCAGCCCTTATACCCCAGTGCCTTGCCTGCTCACAGCTTTCAGATCCAGTTTGGTGGTCTGGTTCCGGAATACCGTGATCGAAGTTGGTACAACGCCGTATTCCGATGACTGGGCCCCGATGCGGTGCTGTGCTGGCAGGACCTTTAACCGGTAATTGCCAAGAGCGTCGGTCATTATTCTCGTAGGGTTATAATCTACCGTCATCTCAGCCGAGGCCACACCCACACCGTTCTTCTCATTATATACTCTGCCCTCAACAAAGCCGAATGTCTCCTCTGGGACATTTTTTGAAGATGGCGTTATAGACACTATCTGATCTTGGGCTTGCGTGGGCGGCATCTGGCCCGCAGCCACCTGGATGCTGCTCAGCAGACTCCCTGTAACATTCTGGGGGTACGTCGAGGCGATGTTCACGAGCACTGTGCCAACAGAGACCGGGCCGCACTCGCAGTCCTTGCTGTCCAGCCAGTACTGGGCCTGGTAGAACATGAATCCGGAAGGCGCGTTGCCCATGCCGGCGAAAGGCGTTCCCGAGAGCAGGAAACCGTTCCTGTTATCGATGACCATTTTCTCTGGGGCAGTGACGTTAATGCCTCTGAGAGCCATCCGCAGGGCTGCAATCTCCTCGTTTACTCCCAGAATTGAGGGTGTGAGGTTGTTGTATTGAGTTATGCTTATGGATGCACCCGTTGTATTATCCGTTTTTATCACGAGCGGATAGATGGTTACAAAAGGATAGACCCCCGGCTCTTCTGTCTGAATCTGGTAGATCATATCGGTGTTCATATTGAACGATACAGTATAAGGTCCTAGCTGATGCGCCTCGGTAGCGGCTAAAGCCGCTGAAGATAGCATCAGCATTAAGATTGCTGCAATTGTTGATAATCTCATTGATTTTTCACCCAGCATATAATGCCGCTCTTTATAAAAAAGCTTTACTTTGATGTCAATTAGGATATGACCGGAGTTTATAATATCTTGAAAAAATAAGCCGCCGCGCTGTGGTTCTTGTAGGGCATAGCCAAAAATTAATTCAGGCAGGAATGTACTTTCCGAGCTGAAGTCTGCTGAATACCTCT
>JANYKI010000133.1 GCA_025361645.1 Methanothrix sp. | reverse complement strand
CTCATCGCCCCAGGCGGCCGAGTAGGTGGGGCCACGTGCCCGATCTATCTTGGCCTCCTGGTCCATAGGAAATATGTGGGTAGTGTGGCCGTTAGCCCAATTGATGATGCTCTCGGTCTTGTTCCAGCTTACGAGATCCTTATTGCGATCTATGATCTGGCCGAGAGTGTAGAGTGTGGATCTCTTCAGAGTAGGATATGAAGGCCCGTAAATGCATGAGCTGTCGTCCGGCCTGCTCAGACAGATATCTCGATAGGCGTAAGCGCCAACCAACGTTTTACCGAAGCCGATACCTGTGATCATGTCGAGGTTTAGCGGGCCATCGACATACTTTGAATTGAGCTTCAGGGCATTCTGATAAAGAACAGCCTGGGCAGGCATGAGGTTAAGTTTCCTGATCTCCTTTGGGATCTGCCATTTCTGAGGTATCAGGGCCATCTTTATCGCCGTACTTCATGAATTCCGTCACATCGGCAGTTTCCAGGATCTCCAGGGTAGTTGTGATGTGCCTGTCGGGCTTTGGCGGGCCTATGATCTCTATGAGAGCCTTGCAGCTTGCTAGGATGCCACCACTGACACGCACCCGCTCTGTGACGCTCATCTCCTCCGGCTCAAGACCTTTCTCTTTGTCGCCATATGCCATGGAGCGAAGGGCTTTGATCTCATCTTGGATATATCCCAGGACTTTGGGGGCCTCGACCTCGACAACATCGAGGACTTTCTCCCTTATGTTGGCCTCCTTTTGGGAGTTGGCCAGGGATTTGTCTTCGAAAGCCTCTGCCCTTATGCGGGCGGCGGACTTTCCAGATACGTCGATGCCCAGGTCCGTCAGGATCATGGCAGATAATTTTTCTCGGGGAGTGCTATGTAACTTCTGAGATTCTATGTACTCCCGGATACAAGCTTTCTGCTCATCTGATAGCGATATTCCGCGTCTGCCTGACATTTGGAATTACAACCTGGAATTTGAATTGGAATTTGGAATTCCATAATTCCAGGAATTCCAGCCAAATAAAATCGGCCTGGCCGGGCTTCGCTTTAGATGTAGATAATTTGTAGGCTGCCCATTTTGCGCTATGCAGTCCGGATCATCAACCAGAGCGGGCAGCCATTTTACAGTTGATCATCTTGAGAGGGCAGGCTGTCCAGGCCCGCCCTTGATGGAGGTTTGTCCCTTGACTAAGCACCGACCAGAGTTGAGGTGTTCAGATAGAACAATGATATGAGCATGATGCTGGCCAGACGACTGAGCCGTGGCCGCCTCTCGTGCAGTGCGGTCGCCGTTTTAGGGCCATGCCAGCGTCATGAAGTTAATTGCTGCTCCTTTTTCATCGCTCGCCCGTGGGATCATTGCAGATGACTATGATTGATGTAGCCGGTATTCAATGCCTGCGAAACTTGGACATATCGGTCAGCTCTGGAAGGTTGGGCAGGGGACGGTGATTCATTCCGACATCTTCGGGTGGTCTGCATATGCCGCAGCTCTCGACCTTTTTGAGGCTGGGTTGCAGCTCCTGCGAGTTGGTGTCGGTTGGCATGGCTTGAGCAACCTCTTGACATCTGACATGCTGATTCCGAGCAGGTTGGCGATCTCGGATTTGCTTTTGCCACCGTGCCATGGACCAAGACCGTACAGGCTCTTGACGGTGGGCTTCAGAGCTTCAATGTCCTTGGATTCGTTACCGAATCCGGACCAAAAGGAAGAGGAGCGTTTGGTTTCTGCGTTCATAAATATCGATAAAGTATACGATAAGAGGGGGATGCACCGTCCCCGTGGCGTCTATTGCCTAGCGAGTTTCTTTACTGCTGCTTTGTAGTTCTGCCGTTTTATTGCAGATACTTTCAATAGCTGCTTACTTGTTTTTTCTCGAATGGGTGGCTTACCATCATTGAAAATAGTGCTGCATATAGGGCAGTGGGCGTAGCCCCTATAATCGACTTGAATCTCTGGCTTGAATTGGACTACCCTGTGACATTCTTCACAAAATCTGCGTGCATATATTTGATTGATTACCTCGTGCCCCAGTTTTGAGGTTGTTCCGTGTGCATTAAAATAGTCTGTTTTGGTTGTGATTGAATTGTCCGGCAGCGAGAAGACGGTTTCAAATTCTGTGTCCCAAAAACAACCCTCTCGGCTCGATGCCTCTGGCCGTGCCGTCCTTCCCTGGGGTCGGTGGCTGGGCATAGTATAGAGTTGGCTGAAAAGTAAATAAAAGTAATAGGTTCTATATAGTCGCGTCGAGGATTAAGGTGTCGAGGGTTGACGGGTTAACCGCCAACCCTTATGGGCCTGCCTCGGACCCTTCACAGGCGGGAGATCCACCTGCTCACAGATTCCCAGGTCCATCATGGCCTTCAGAACTATGAGGGTGTTCTTGGAGTCTCTTCCGAGCTTGTGTGATAGCTGGCGGATGGGCTGGGGAGTTTCCGAGAGCTGTTCTCGGAACTCTCGCATGATGCGATCTGATACCATTTACCACACCTCTGCGCCCCAGTCCCGATCGAGTAGGGTTTCCTCGACTCGATCTCGGAGACGCTCGTGCGAGAGGATCATGCCTCGCCCTTCTAAGCGAGATCTCTCTGTCAAGGTTAGCATGGCACACACCTATTCTCAAGTGCCTTAGACTCGGCGATCAGCTTGCGTTCCTCCGCGATCAGGAGGTTGATGGCTTGCCGGATGCCCCGGATCTTCTCGTCTATTATCGCCTTTCTCTGAGAATCTAGGTAGCGTTTAGCGAGGCTATGGCGAGCCTCCATCTCATCCGGCGAGATGGTGCTCATGTCAATCCTTGCCTTTTGAGATCTGTCCATCTAGCGTCTACTTTCTGCGTGGTCCAACTGCCGCCGGGGTTTCGCTCTAAGCTCTGAGCTATCTCGTGGTTGAGCATCTTACGCTTTTTCATATTGATGATCTTGGCATCAGCTACCTCGTAGTAGTCGAGCTTAGGATCAGGCTTGCTTGGAGCGGACTGCTTTTCTTCCGGGGTGCCGCGCGGATTTGCGCGCGCTGCTTCCTGGGCTCCCTCAACGCCGGGAAAGCTTTGATCCTTGGGCGCTTCCTGCTGCACTGAGGTGGCGTTTTGCGGCCCGGATGGTCTGGTCGGGAAGAGTGCCGCCATGCGTTCCCGGTGTTCCTGGCCACGACAGACTCCGACTATTCGCCTCCCATCAATGCCTAGAGCCTGCTTGATTTCATCGTAGGACTTCCCGGCGACATGCATCTCCAGGATCTGGTCTTTTTGGGCCTGGCTGAGCGG
>JANYKI010000046.1 GCA_025361645.1 Methanothrix sp. | reverse complement strand
TCCATCTACAAAGATCAAGCTGCCTATTTAATATTGCAACTTGTGATTTTGTAGGCTTTAACCTATACCGGAACAATTTAGGCATTATCGTGCTATGTGCCATGTTGCCCAATATAGTTGTTGGTCTGTTGAAAATAACAGTGGGGTTTCTCTGCCCCCGCACCCCAACCATCCTAAATTCGTTGAGCAATTACCATCAGCGATCTTTCCCATTCGTCTCGTTTTCCATCTCCATACTGGCCGCCTTCAGTTTTCTGATGCTGATGTAGTACTGAGCCAGCAGGACTAAACCCGTCAGAGCCAGGATGGCCAAAATAATCATCAATGCCTGGGGGGCACTTCTCCGGTAATAGTTGACCTCGATGTACGAAATTTGCGTGGTATTATTCCAGGTGAGAATGCTGCCGGAATTATCCTCCACGAATTCGTCCGGCGCCGGCCTGGCTATGCCCAGGCTCCGTTCTCCCGTTGTGAAGCCCTCCGGCAGAATTATGCGCAGCGGGACATGATCTCTAATGGGAAGAATGAACTGCTGGCCCTGCAGACGCATGGTGTAGATCAGCCTTCCTTTGATCGGCCTCGCAAAGGTCAGGCTGTAGATATGGTCTCCCCGCATGAATCGATAGCTGCTGTTGAAGGTGACGTTCTTGCCCGATTCGTCAAAAAGCGTCATATTCTCCGTCTTCTCAAACAGAGTGAGATTTATTTGGTTGGCATTGATGGGCACAGTGATCAATGCCTCTTTCTCCCCCAGATGATAGGTAGTGCCGTTAAACTGTGCGCCGGAAGATATCATGCAGATGGCCGTCAGGGCGAGCAGGGCCCAGGTGCCCAATTTAAGAAGATAATCGTACATCGTTTGCGGCTGCTATGCACTACAGCTTTATCTCGTTTGGGGTACAGGAAAAGTTAATTAATTGCACACCATAAGGAGTAAAGAGGTTTTTGATTTGAAGAGATTTGATGCCATACTGGAAAAGGACATATTCGGTTATGATGGCGAATTTTCCCAGCTAATTCACCAGGCCCCGGCCCTCTACAAAATGATGACCAGGCTCCTGGATGACCGGGCTCTTCCCAGGTCGATGTCGCCGCTGGTCATTGCTGCCATTGCGTATTTTATCCTTCCAGAGGACATCATCCCTGAGGAGAAATACGGTCCAATCGGCTATGTGGATGATATCTATCTTTGCGCGTTTGTTGCCAATGAGGTTGCCAAGGAATCAGCCTCGACTGACATCCTGGCCAGAAATTGGGAGGGATCTGTGCCCGTCGCCACACTGGTAAAAGAGATACTCGATCGCGAGAAAGAGCTGATCGGAGACAAGAAAGATCGTATAATGCAGTACATAGGCTACGATCAACTGGGATTATCCCATTCCGATAGCATCGATTAGTCTTGGCCGGTACTTTCCGGGCTAGCCCTTCCCGGATGACCGGTAAGGGCGTCTCATCTGTTCGCCGCATAATAGGCAGGTGGTGGTCAGGACGCCTTCGCGAAGCCTCACCCTCGTCGCTGCCGGTGAGAGAAAGCTGCCGCAGTGTCTGCAAAAGAGCCTTTTCAGCGGGCGGGGCATTCTGACTCTGGTGCGGGTGCAAATCTTCCTGGCGATCTGCACATATCTGTCGCTCCTCTCCGGGTGGGCGGCGTGAACTGCGCCTGCCAACATAAAGAGCTTCTCCATACGCTGTAAGGCCAGATCTCTGGTTTTGTGGCTGTCCTTTCTCCGTCTCACGGGCTATTCCTTGCAGAGAAGGGTATTATTAAACTATTTGATCGGCTGATATCCGGCCTGCTATCCAAAATCCCTGCAAAATAGCTTCGTGCGTTCGCCCTCTGTGCGCTCTGCGACTCTGCGGTTCAATTCCGGAACCCCTGGTTATAATTATCAGGCTCTAAGAGTTTTAGAAAACCTATTTCTATATGCGTGAGAGATCTGCCATTGAATGCCCGCCAAACCCCTTTCCCTCAAGGTCACCCCGGAGATGGAGGTGTACATCCTCGCCCGCTCTACTGACCTTCGCGTGGCCACCACCTGTGAAGGGGCCCTGATGTTCTCCACCAGAATCAGCCCACCTAAGGCGACAGATCACGTAATATTAGTTGGAGAGCGTAAGGTCTATGTTTCTGCCGTCCAGGCGCCCCATATCAAAGCCATCGACGACAAGATGCTGCCCCGCTGCGCCCTGGAGAAGAAGCGACAATGAGGGATCAGTTGTTTCATTTTTTGGTAAAGCAGAAAAGGCTTTCATCGCATAGCTTGGATCTCTTCAATCCGGAAACGGCCAGAAACGACCACCACAGGACCAGACTGCCCACGAGCGCCAATGAAATCGAGATATAGTCCATCATCAACATCTCCTAATATCACTAAGCTTCCCGCTATCATATAGACGATTGTGACCAGCTAATCCGTCCATAAAACGAATTACGCTGCTGTGTCACATTATTATTATTTAATTATCTCTTTATTTAGTTTAAACATAATTTTATATGCCCATGATTTAGGTTGAATTCGCGTCTTACCAGCGAGTTTTGCAATATATTCCGGCCCATCTCTAGTATCAATATTATTTATTACAGTAACTGTATATTTTTACTATATAAATTTATGCTACGCCTCAGATTTTGCGGTCGATCTATATATATCCGAGAAAAAAAAGTTTAGCGATTGTCCCGCCATTTTTTTAGGGCGCTCATAGATTTGGCGCGATGAGAGATTTGGTTCTTCTTCTCCAGATCCATCTCCCCCAAACTCACCTCGCCCACATAAAAGATGGGATCATAGCCAAAGCCCTTCTTGCCCCGTGCCTCAAAGCCGATCTGCCCCTGTACCTCTCCAGAGAACATTACTGCATCCATGCCCGGCTCAGCGTAGGCGACCACCGATTTGAAGTAAGCTGATCGATTCTCCTGGCCCTCCATGAGCCGCAGTATCCCGGCGTTGCCTAGGGTCTTTTGCACATACGCGGAATAAACCCCCGGAAAGCCCTGCAGAGCTTCTACGAAAAGGCCCGCATCCTCGAGCATCACCGCCCCCTCTAAGCGGGCTGCGACCTCTTTCATGCCATAGAGAGCCACCTCTTCTAAAGTGTCTGCCTGAATCTCGGTATAGCCGATGTCCCTTTGCACGATATCCCCGAATATTGCCTGCGCCTCAGCGTACTTTCCCTTGTTGCTGGTCACGAAATAAATCATGCCATCAACTTTGCCGCCTTCCTCTCTATTAATCTTCTTTGTCCCGCCAGCCACCAAGGGCAACGTTTTTAGATGCCTTGCACAAAGTAGCTTGGGTAAATGCGAATCTGGTGAGTTAAAAATGGATATGGGAGACAGAATCTCCGTAAAGAGGAACGGCACATCCTTTGAGGGCGTGCTCATGCCTTCCCGACGCGAAGGATACATGGTCATAAAACTGGACAACGGCTACAATATCGGCCTATGTACCGCTAAGTGTGAGCTACAGCTCCTGCAAAAGCGCCCGGAAAGTTTGCCACAACAGAAGACCAGGCCTTTGCCGACGAGAGAGGGCCTTCCCCAGGTTTCCATTCTATCCACCGGAGGAACCATTGCCAGCAAGGTCGATTACCGCACGGGAGCCGTCACCAGCCAGTTCTCCGCAAGCGAGATCATATCCGCCATCCCGGAGCTGGAGGAGATCGCCAACTACCGTGCCCGCGTCATCTATCAGATCTTGAGCGAGAACATGCGCGCCGAATACTGGATAAAGCTCGCACAATCTGTGGCAGAGGAGATATCTGCAGGCGCACAGGGCGTGATCATAACCCACGGCACAGATACCATGATGTATACCGCGGCGGCGCTCTCCTTTATGCTCCGAACACCTGTGCCGGTGGTCCTGGTCGGCTCGCAGAGGAGCTCCGACCGGCCCAGCAGCGATGCCTCCATGAATGCCGTCTGTGCGGCAAGCGTTGCCATCAGCGACATTGCCGAGGTCTGTGTGGTGATGCACGGCACAACCAGCGACGATTACTGCACCATCCACCGCGGGACAAGGGTACGAAAGATGCATACCTCTCGCCGGGACGCCTTCCAGAGCATAAACCAGGTGCCTCAGGGAAAGGTGGACTACCTCACCAGAAAGATTCAAACCTTCCAGCCTTACCGACGACGCGGCGAGGTGAAGCTGGAGGTTATGGACAAGCTTGAGCCCCAATGCGCCCTGGTCAAGTACACGCCCGGATCTTCGCCGGAGATCTTGAACTACTACATCGATAAGGGCTATTGCGGCATCGTCCTCGAGGGCACGGGCTTAGGTCACGTGGCATCCGACTGGATAGACAGCATTAAGAGGGCCACAGAGGAGAATATCCCCGTGGTGGTAACCTCACAATGCCTGCGGGGCAGGATATGCGATCGGGTATACGATACAGGACGCGACATGCTGGACGGCGGAGCAATTGAAGGCGAAGATATGCTGCCTGAAGTGGCCCTAGTCAAGCTCATGTGGACAGTCGCAAATGCAAAAAGTCCGGAAGATATCCGCACGCTCATGAAGAGGCCTCTGGCCAATGAGATGTGTTTCTCCACGCCCATCACAGTGTAAGCCGGCAGCCAAGGCCAAACCTTATAAGCAAGGTGCATAGTAGCACCAATCTCAGGATTATCGGAGGAATTTCGTTTTGACACGCAAGCCAGCAAGCATGTATAGAAGGAGGGAACGGCCCTACACGCGCAGAAAATACATGGGCGGCGTTCCTGGAAGCAAAGTAGTGCACTATGATATGGGAAATTTGACTGAAGATTTTCCCATCCAGATCACTTTAGTGGTCAAGGAACCCTGCCAGATCAGGCATACCGCTCTTGAAGCAGCCAGAGTTGCAGCCAACCGTTTCCTTATGAAAACGGCAGGCAGAACCAGCTTCCACCTCAAGTTGCGCACTTATCCCCACCATGTCATCCGAGAAAATAAGCAGGCTACGGGTGCAGGCGCCGACCGTGTCTCCAGCGGCATGAGGATGGCTTTCGGCAAGGCTGTGGGAACTGCAGCCAGGGTCGAGGCAGGCCAGAAGCTCTTTACCGTGGGAGTACCCCTTACATACCTTAACGATGCCAAGGTGGCATTGACAAGGGCCGGGCATAAATTGCCGACACCGATTCAGATCATAATAGAGTCGGGTCAAGAGCTGATAAAATAATTAAGGTATCTGGATGGATGACTATTTAGCGGGCCTGGATCGGGCCATGAAGAAGATGCCGGCCACTCGGGAGTCCAAAGAGCGGTTCGTCATACCTTCCGTCAAGGTCTTTTACGAAGGCAAGACCACCGTACTGGAGAACTTCGGGGCCATCGCGGACACACTAAATCGCGAACCTGAGCACCTCATGAAATATCTGCTCCAGGAGATGGGCACAGCTGGCAAGATCGAAGGGCAGCGCGGCGTCTTTCAGGGAAAGTTCGGCGAGACTGCCATCGCCCGCCAGATAGAGTCCTACTTCGAGGAGTATGTAGTCTGCACAGAGTGCAGGCTGCCCGACACTCACCTCCTCAAGAGCGATCGTGTTCTGACGCTCAAGTGCGATGCCTGCGGCGCTCACCGACCGGTGAGAAAGAGAAAGGCTGCCACGATCGTGCAGAAGGATGTCATCGAAGAGGGTGAGACTTATGAGCTACGCATTGAGTCCGTGGGCAACAAGGGCGACGGCATAGCCAAGGTGGATAAGTATCTCATCTTCGTGCCCAGTGCCGTCAAAGGCGAGATCGTCAAGGCCAAGATCAAGAAGATCAGCGGAACTTTGGCCTTCGCCGAGGTTGTGGAGCGAACAGGCAAGGTGCCTTAGATGGAAGAGAAGATCACCCTCACTTTTACGGAGGAGAACAAGTATCTACTTGATTTCTCCCCGCCGGCCTTCTGGATGGAATATGCCGAAGGCTATGGTGGTCTTCCCTGGACTGAGATCAGTGAGAAGAGGACGGCGATCGTCGCCGTGAACTACTCCTATCTGCTTGATCTCCTGGTTCAGGCCAGGCTCTACCGCCTCAGCAAGATGCCTTTTGACGCGCGATTTCAATAGAATGCCATCAATGCAAGGCTACGTCATTCGTGGCCTACCAATCATCAAGGAAGGCGACGATATTGCCTTGCTGGTCAGATCTCTTTTTGATTTTCAAGATGGTGATGTGCTCTGTCTGGCCAGCACCATTGTGGCCAAGTCGGAGGGCCGTTTCCGGGAGCTGGAAAGCTATCATCCCACGATCAGAGCCGCTCAAATCGCCCAAAATGATGGCAAAGATCCCAGATTCGTGCAGGCGGTCCTGGACGAATCGGTGGAGGTCCTGCTCGACCAACCCTTTCTGCTGGTAGTGACCCGTTTTGGTCATGTGGGCGTTAACGCCGGCATCGATCAATCCAACGTAGGAGACGCCCGCATACTGCTGCTGCCGGAAAACCCGAGCATGAGCGCAGAGCGGCTGCGCGCTAGCCTGGGAAAGGACTGCGCCGTAATCATCACCGATACCTGCGGCCGGCCCTTTCGCGCGGGCGTTGCCGGCGTGGCCATAGGCTGGGCAGGGATAGCCGCTCTGCGCGACTGGCGCGGGGAGCAAGACCTGCACGGCAAGGCCCTGGAGATCACCTTAGAGGCCATTGTAGATGAGATCGCTGCAATGGCCAATCTGCTCATGGGCGAGGCAGGAGACGGGACTCCGGCGGTTGTTTTTCGCGGGTTGAAGTACTCTCGCTCCGGCGACTGCTCGGTCTTCATGACTGAGGACAAAGACGTGATCCGGCCTCGCCTCAGGAGATAGGATTTTATCGCTTGGCGCGGATAGCCACGCTCGTGCATAGAACGGTTCGGATCGTGGTGCCTTTTAAGCGGAGCGATGCCAAGAGCAGGCTGGCCCCGGCCCTTGCGCCAAAGGAGCGAAGGCTCCTGGCCTTTGCCATGCTCAGGGATGTCATCGGAACCGTTTCTGGATTTGGCAAAGTGACAATTCTCTCCCGGCCGGGGCTGGACAATGCAGACATTGGCTGCGATGTCGAGATTGTAGAGTCGGAGCTGGATCTGAACGATGCCCTCAATGCATTTATCGCCCATGAGGCTATGCAAGGATGGCCATGGGATATTCTGATCGTCATGGCCGATCTGGCTCTTTTGACACAAAATGATGTGGTGGGCATTCTGAGCTGCCGGGGCGATGTAGTGCTCTGTCCGGGACGGGGGGGCGGCACCAATATGATCCTCATCAGGGCATCCGAGTTTCGCACCTGCTACCAGGGACTGAGTTTTCCCAAGCACCTGGACTACGCACGGCAGGCGGGCCTGGGGGTCTCCGTCTTCGAGTCCTTCCGGGCGGGATGCGACATCGATTGCCCGGAGGATCTGACCGAGGTGCTGCTGCATGGGCGAGGGGAGGCGAGAGTGCTTCTGGAGAAGATGGGCTTTTACGTTTGCGAAAAAGGGAGAGGTGGGAGCGGAGGCATGGGAAGGATCAATTCGCATCTGCATTTATCCGGGCGCGCTCCATCAGATAGCCAAACCCGGTCGTGATTGCGGGGATCATGAGATAGATCACTGCAATATCCATTGCATAGTCCCAAAGAGGCATTTTTAGGGGGCCAACAATGAATATCATGAGATCCAGCACTATGCTGATCAAGAGCCAGGCAATGCCAATAAAGATGCCTTCCTTTAGAAAATCGCTCTTTATCCTGGATAGATAGAAAATGGAGAAGAACACTGTCCAGATAGCGATTACTACGGGCATGATCGACTCAAAGAGCGGCCGCTGAGACACACGCAGCGGGAAGATCAAAACCGATACTGCAAAAGGTATCAGCCAAATCATAAAACCAAAGAGCCCCGCCTTAAGATATTTATTCATCCAATCACGCACCTATCCGCGAATTTTTCTGGAGTGGCTCTTTTTCGGCATATTATATATTTTTTGTGGACTTTTCGGGTATCGGCCCTCATTGACGCCGACCACTCTTTACTTATTCCCATCCAACGCAAGTACTGGCAGGATTCAAAGCCAGATAACAATTGGTGACTATTATGGAAGAGGATTTTAAAGAAGCGGCAAAGTTTCACGGCCATGTCTGCCCGGGCCTTGCTATGGGCTATCGGGTAGCAAAGTATGTCAAAGAGCACTACCCCCGCTCCAAGGATGAGGAGCTGGTCTGCATTGCTGAGAACAAATCCTGCAGCGTGGATGCGGTGCAGTCGCTCCTGGGCTGCACGGCCGGCAAGGGCAATCTGATCTTTGTGGATAATGGAAAGCAGGTCTTCACCTTCTACTCTCGCGATCAGGACCGCGCCATGCGCATCTACTTCAAAGGCGATGTCTTCCGGGGGATGGATGCCCTGCGCCAGAAGGCGGCGGCTGGACGGCTTACTCAGGAGGAGAAGAAAGAGTTTGAGAATCTGAGGTCTCGGGTCATCGAGGACATCTTGAGCGGCAAAGACGAGGATCTGCTCTTCGTGAAGGAAGTTGATATTCCCGCACCCGAGAAGGCCAAGATCTATCCCTCCCTCAAGTGCCAGGAGTGTGGGGAAGGCTTCATGGAGATCCTGGGGCGCACAGCAGGCGGAAAGGTGCTCTGCAAGGAGTGCTTCGGAAAAATGGTGTGCTGAGGCGGGCGGATATTTTGCGGATCGCATACCAGCCGGGGAGGATGCTAACGCTTATCTATAACTATTAATACTAACTATTGTACCGGATCAAAAAAGGAGGAGACGGTCATGAGAAACCAATGCTATGGCATTATTCTTTTCAGCCTGGTCCTAATCGCAGTTCTGCCGGCCCAGGGAGGAACAGTAAGCATCAACACCCTTCAATATCCTGCATCGCCTGAGACCCTAACCGTGGGCGAGCGTGTGCCAATTGTGGTCAGCATCAATTACGCCAACCTGGAGCAATCGACATTGAGCCTGCACCTCGCCTATGCCGATTATCCACCTCGCTTTCAGAGCGGCGGCGAAACTGCGGTCTCAGGCAGCGGCACTTATCTGTTCCCGCCCGCTGAGATTATGGTACCTGCCAGCTATTCCATTCCCTCGGGATGGCCCGAGTACATAAACGAGTGGCATCTCAAGGCGGAAATATGGAAGGGAGACCAGCTTGTGGCCGGCAGATCCTTCACGCTGCTGGTGGAGAATCCAGAGTATAAACCGGATGTGGAGATCGGCAGCATCGAATACGTCGTCCCACCGGACACGATTGCGGTAGGTGAAGAGAGCCTGGTGAAAGTGAATACAGTCTACTCCAATTTAGCCGCCGGAACCAAGATGGAGGCAACGCTGCGTGACCAATCGGGTATCATAGCCTCTCGGTCGAGCCGGTCCCTTTCCGGCAGCGGGGAATTGACCTTCAGCATGACCGTAAAGCCCAAAAGGGCGGGAGCCTGGCTTATTGAAGCCGCTCTAGGAACGGGATCGGGCTCAATGCTTGTGGGGGACAAGAAGAGCTTCCAGATCAATGTGGTTACTGGATGATGGCATGCCCAGGGCAAAGAATTTGAAAGAGGCTTACAATAATTTTTTTATGAGGATGAAGAGGGAGATGCTGCGAGATAAATCCCGTGCTGGTTCCTCTGGTGGAAAATGGATTCAATCTCGTTAGCTGATCAGGATGAAGTTGATCTCCTGCTCACGGAACTAGAGATCTCTCAGGGCAGAAGAAACCTTATTCTCTGCATCGTCGCCTCTCCCGCTTATCGAGAGAAGGTAATCGAGGTCATAAAAGCGCGATTTCCCTGCAAAGTCCAGGCTGTTGAGAAGGGAGACAATCTCATCTCCGATCTTCAGAATATTCAGGCTGAGATAGAGGAAATTCTCATATGGATTCTTCCGGAGACGCTTACCCAGGATGTCTTGGATGCACTCAACAACTTCCGCGAACTTTTTTATGATGCAGGCGTGCCGAGCCTTATCTTCATGACTCCTGCTGAGTTGGACGATATGATCTGGAAGGCACCCGACTTCTGGAGGTACAGAGGTGGATATCACATACTGAAAGGCGAAGATTATGGTCGGGACTTTCAAGCTGTAGAATCACGATCCATGCCACAAGGCTTTAGCTATCAGAACAAAGAGGAACTGCTGAGGCGCAAGAGGATTAACGAGTACCTGCTGGAGAAGATAATGGATCAGAGAGAACGAGGAAAAATCCTGGCTGAACTAGGAACAGTTCATTCTTTACTGAGCGAACCGCGAAAAGCCATCGATCACTATGAAAAGGCGTTGGTAATAGCCCGCGAAATTTGCGACAAAAAGAGCGAAGCAAACGCGCTGGGCAATCTGGGAAATGCCCACTATCGCCTGGGCGATGCACGAAAGGCCACCTTGTACCATGAGCAGGCACTTGAGATTGACCGCGAGATCGGGGACAAGGGGGGCGAAGGGGCCGACCTGGGAAACCTGGGACTGGCCTACGCCGACCTGGGCGAGACTCGCAAAGCCATCGATTACTACGAGCAGCATCTGGCCATATCCCGTGAGATCAAAGACAAAAGGGGCGAAGGAGCCGACCTGGGAAACCTGGGCAATGCCTACACAGAACTTGGCAAGGTTCACAAGGCCATCAAGTACTACGATCAAGCGCTGGCCATCAGCCGTGAGATCAAAGACAAAAGGGGCGAAGGAGCCGCTTTGGGCAACCTGGGCGTGGCCTACACAGAACTTGGCAAGGTCCATAGGGCCATCGAGTACTATGAGCAGGCGCTGGCCATTGCCCGCGATATCGGGGACAAAAGGGGCGAAGGAGCCGACTTGGGCAACCTGGGACGGGCCTACGCCGCTCTGGGCGAGATAGACAAGGCCACCCAGTACTTTGAGCAGCGTCTGACCATAGCCCGCGAGATTGGAGACAAAAGGGGCGAGGCAATTGCCTGCTGGAATCTGGGTCTTGTCTATGAGGAGGTGGGAGATCTCAAGCGAGCCGTAGATCAGATGCAGATCTCGGTCGACTTCGAACGCCAGATGTGCTACAAGGACGCAGAAAAATATGCTGATTACCTTAAGAACGTTCGAGCCAGATTGGAAAAGAAGTAAATCGATTTTCCCCTATTTTGGGCTAAACATTTTTAGACAAGGACGACAATACCAAAACAGGTGAAGTGCCCACGAAACAAAATCATATCAATATAGTAGTAATCACAATTGCGATCATACTACTGCTAGCGGCATTAGTCATAATCCTGGATAGTTTTCCAGATTTGCAGCAAAGTACATGGATCGTAGCTCTCGGCATTTTTGCATCCATCACTTCACCAATTGCGGTTTATGAATTTCTCATTAAGCGATCCCCCAATCAAGACGAGATTAAAGGCAAATCCGACTCAAGCGAGATTAGAAACGGACAAACTCTCGAAATCGCAGCAGGGCAGCACGGCACAGTGATGCAGCTGGACCTGAGAGGGCAGACTGTGCAAGGCTCGCAGCCAAATATTGGTAGCGTTCAAGGGTCCCAATTTTCTATTGGCACGGTTAACTTTTCTCCCCTGACAAAGCCCGCTCCTCTTGCCGTTCCCTGGCAGATTCCCTTGCCCCCCAAGGACTTCACGGGACGTAGTGAGGATCTTGGGGAAATCCAGGATGACTTCGAGCAGGGAGCCACCATAACCGGTCTGCGCGGCATGGGAGGCATCGGCAAGACGGCTTTAGCCCTGGTGCTGGCACAAAGACTTAAAGACCGATTTCCTGACGGCCAGCTCTTCATAAATTTAAAGGGCATTGGTGAAAACCCACTAACGCCTGCAGATGCCATGGCGCAGGTCATTCGAGCTTATTTCGGCTCCGATGCCCGGATGCCGGAGAGCGAGGCGGAGATAGCCGGTCTTTATCGCTCCGTGCTGGCAGGAAAGCGGACGCTTCTGTTATTGGACAATGCAGCAAGTAGAGAGCAGGTCGAACCGCTGCTGCCTTCCGAAGGGTGCAGTGTCCTGGTCACCTCGCGAAATAAGTTCGCTCTTCCGGGACTGAAATCCTGGGATCTAGATCCTTTGAGCCCCGCCGATGCCCGCGAGCTGCTGCTGGCCATTGCACCCCGAATCGACAGTCACGCAGATAAGCTGGCGAAGCTATGCGCTTTTTTGCCGATAACGCTTAAGGCTGCGGCTTATCTGCTGGCTGAGACAACGGATTTAACGCCTGCAAAATATGTCGAAGAGCTGAGCGATGAGCGCACTCGTCTGATGCAACTGGGCAGAGCGGGAGAAGATCTGGACGCTGAAGCCTGCTTTATGCTGAGCTACCGCCGCCTGCCCACCGAAACTGCACGAATATTCCGGTTGCTATCCGTCTTTCTTTCCGACTTCGATGCCCAGGCCGAAGAGGCGATCTGCCAGGATGAAGGCCACCGTCATTTGAGCGAACTCTTGCGCGGGAGCTTGGTCGAGTACCAGAGATCGAGCCAAGAAGGCGAAGGACGATATCATCTGCACGATCTGATGCGACTGTTTGCTGCCGGACGGCTGGAGGAGGAAGGAGGCGAGGCTGCCAGGAATGATGCTCAGCAGCGTCATGCGGAGTACTTTAGTTATCTTCCGCTACAAAGCTTTATGAAAAGGGGGACGCTCTGGGCGGGCTGAGAATATTCGATTTAGAAAGGATGAATATCGAATCGGCCTGGGCGTGGGCGAAGAGAAATCATGCTAACAACAATATCGCTGCTTTAATATGCAACGTTTTTCTTAATTGGCCTTATTTGTTTGATCTACGCATGTATCCTAGTGTTACAGTTCCAAATTAACATATCAATACCCCGCCGTCCTTATCAACAACAATTCCTCCTGCCATTTTATCCATTTTGTACTTCCATTTAAATATTGTTGGAGTTTCATTCATATCGTCGATATACTGACTCAT
>JANYKI010000116.1 GCA_025361645.1 Methanothrix sp. | reverse complement strand
AGAGCTCTACGAGATACTAACCGAGGCTTTGGAAAACGATCCACCGCCAAAAGTCAGAAAGAATTTATGGAAATTGGCGCGAAAAGTGCTTCGGCAATGGATCAGGAAAGTGTATTCTATCGAGAAAGTCCGGAAATTCATCGGGAAAATCAACAACGGGTTTGACTACTGGTTCACCTTTATCATCAATCCGGGTGTAGAGCCGACCAATAATCGAGCAGAGAGAGCGTTGCGACCCCATGTCGTTTTGAGAAAGATCTTGGGCACGCTTCGCAATGACAAAGGAACATCGATTCATGAGCGAATCATGACGACACTTGCAACTTGGGGACAGAGAGGATTGAATTGTCTCCAAATGCTAACCGAGAAGCTGGCCAGCTAAACACATACGAGATAAGATAGTTTGATGCTGGATATTAGGGGAAGTTTCTGAAAAGGGCATGGGAAGAGGTTGCATTCGTCCTGCAACGCGATCTACATAATTTGCGCCGGACATTATAATTATCATCATTGATATCGATTCTTTTATCTAGCTATTTTTGAGTTTCCTAGTAATATTGCCATCAGCTTTATGTCCTCAACACCCTACTCGCTACCTATGGAGAATTCTCCGGGTAACTCTGCTGGAACAAAGTTGAATCTTAGCCCTATAGATAGAAAAGATCGGGGGGAAGATGTATTCATCCGAAGCTATCGATTTTGTACAGTACATTATGTGCACTCTGTGGAGGATGCCGCTTTAGCAAGTAAAAACTGCCGTCAACCATTTGTCCCAGATATGAGGTTAGTAAAATGAGATTGGCAAGCTTACTGTTATTCGCAATATTGCTTTCTTATCAAACTTGCGCTATGGAACCCGGTGAAATCGCAGCGCCTAGCATTAAAGCTCCCAACATGAACATGCCAAAGCCCATTATCACAAGTCCGAGCATGAATACGCCTGAGCCAAAAAATAATCCCAACCAAACCGGCAGCACAATTACCAACCAGAATCAAGTGACAAAAGCCATACCAAATGATTTGAGCGGCAAATGGTCGATAAAATTCGATGATCGGCCAGACAGGTCCCTTGATCTGACCCTATGGTCGTCCGGCAGAACCAAAATCATGGGTTATGGCACACTGACAAAGGGAGGCACAGGGAATTCTGTGACTGCCAGCGGTTCTTTTGCCGAGGAGGAACTTATATTGGCCGTTCAATCGGCCGAGTCAGAATACGCAAGAGAGAAATATGACGAGTACGATCTCGATCTGTTTGTGGTAAATAATACTGCAAATAATACCCTGTCGGGAACCTATATCCTGACGTCCGGAGGCGAATTCTTGGGTGACGGAAATGCCAGGGCAGTAAAACGCTAGGCAGTACACTCCGGATTTGGCCCGGGCTTTTGAAAACCCGGCCCCTCTAGAGTGTGATCAGTAGCCAGCTCGGCTCGATCGGATTTTAGCAAGCTGCCAGCACTGCTATCCTCAATCGACGCAGATTTGTATTGTGCTGTCGTAGACCTTCTCCCTGGATAACTCGGTCACATTGCCGGCTTTTGTGACAAGATATTCAATGGCATAATATGGATGCGAGCCGCAGCCACATAGTTCACTATCGAATAGATAGACTTTGTAGCCTCCTTCAGTCTCTTTTGCGTATGTCGGCCTTATTGAAGAGGTTACTGGGAAGTAACCCTCTGGGACGGATGTATCATATCTTGGCAATGAGCTTGTCAGTGCCACGGCAAAAGCCACTGCCACCTCTTTTGTCTCGACCGGCGCAAATATAGACTGGAATTCCTCAATGCTTTCGATCAACTTGAATTCTTCGCCTTGCTTAGCGATATATCTGCGAAACAACGGCATCATGCAGCCTTCCCGGACTATGCCCTCATGGGAATTGTAGTCTTTGCTTAGAAAGAGGCATTCGACCAAAGGCAACGGTGGGGAAAGGTTTTCTAATGCGCGAGAAACGTTAGAGATCTGCATGCAGCCAAATCTCTCCTCAAGTCCCAAGCTGCTACAATTAAGACGGTAACCATCTATAGAACAACCAGCATCTATGAACGCCGAGTCAATGCCAGTGTCTGATGCAATGGATCCGGATATCAGCATGCAGGCAAAGAAGAGGGCGGTAAATCCAAATAAGATGTATCTGTGTGCAAACATGGAAATCACCAGCTTATGGATAGCTAAATAACCACCATTTATGATGAATGTTTCGTTTGAGACAGGAATTGAAAGACGAGTTACAGCGTCAATCCCTTCTCTCGTGCCCTCTCCAGCTCCCCGGGCATCTTCTCGATCTCTCCCTTCTCATAGGCCTGGGCCAGCAGGCTGCCTGCATTCTCCAGCCCCAGGTAGTCGAAGGACATGGCAAACATCTGTAGGAGCGGCCCACAGCATGCCGCCCCTTCCTCTGAGGGAGCAACTACCAAACCCTTCTTGCCGGCAAGCTTGCGGCTGGCTATGTAGGGCCGCAGCCTGTCGATAAAAAGCTTCATCTTGGCGGTGGGCCCGTACCAGTAGATGGGCGTCCCGAATACGATGAGGTCGGCTCTCTCCAGCTTGGCATAGATCTCTCCCATCCCGTCTGAGAGAGAGCAGGTGTAGCCGGTCTTTGCCCTCTTGCAGCCGCGGCAGTCCAGACAGGGCAGGATCTCGTAGTCGTAGAGGCGCAGCCTTTCTGCGACGTGGCCCTTTGCCTTTGCTCCCTTGAGTATCTCATCCACAATAATCTCTGTGTTGCCACCTTTTCTGGGGCTTCCCAGCACTGCCAAGACCCTCATTTTCTTTTGCACCTATTTGTACCAGTCCAGGCTTTCGTCCACGAATCTTATGAACGATATGAAGAAGTCCTTTGCATCCTGATTCTATAACTTATCAATTAAGTTTAAGACACCCAGATTCCAGAGCAATTTTGGATTCTGCTTGAACAGAAACCCTAGCAGGTCTCGCGTATTCATCCTGGAGACATCCTTCCCATGCAGCGATCCTGCCAGATGGTTCAGATCATCATCCGTAAGCTTCAGGAAGAAATTCTTGGCATTATGGCGTTTCTCTATCTGCTTGCCAATAGATGATCTCCACTTATCCTCATATTCTTTAAGGCCGGCTGTACTTACATCCCCCGAAGATATTGCCTTGCCTGCCGTCTGCCCAGCCATTACTCCCGCCCTCATGGCATTTATGATCCCGCCTCCTGTAAGTGGATCGGATTGATGGGCAGCATCTCCAACCAGCATTATGCCGTCTGATGTTGTATTATTCATTGGACCGGAGGTGGGAATTCCTCCAGCCACTATCTGCAAAATCTTTGCCCGGGGCATCCTTCTCCATAAGAATCTATCCAGCAGCTTTATGGACTCGCCTGGGCCGGATTGAGAGCCCTGTATGCCGATGCCTACGTTGGCAAGTCCGCCTCCTTTGGGAAAGATCCATACGTAGCCGCCCGGAGCCGTTTTATTTCCGAAAAAGAACTCACAGTATTCCTGGTCAATGCAGTCGTCCAAAACCAGATACTGCGCACAAACCATTATGTCCTCCGGTTTTAGCTTGGAATCTATTCCCGCCCACCTGGCTACCTTAGACTCTACCCCGTCCGCGCCTATGATCAGAGGTGCCTCGATCTGGAGGGGCTCGCCCTGGCAGATGACTGATACTGTGCACAGATCGTCTTTCCTGATCAATCCGGTTGCCCGGGTCTTGACCAGGACCTCTGCTCCAGCGCAGGCAGCCTGGAGGGCAAGGCCGCGATCAAAGGTTTTCCTTTCTAGAATGTATCCGCCCACTTCTTCGCGGTTATCCACGGTCATGAACACATTATCGTTATTGGGAGAATGCAGCCTTACCCCATTTACCTTAGTTGATATCCAGTCGGGCTGCACGGTGATCAAATCTCTCAGTTCCGATCTTTGGCTTACACCCTCTGCGCATCTGATCGGCTCTCCTATCTCCTGCCGTTTTTCCAAAAGTACAACATTCAGGCCCAACTCAGCCGCGGTCTTGGCAGCCATAGACCCTCCTGGGCCCGCTCCTATTACAACGACATCGCACTTCATTCTATCTGCATGATCTTGGCTAGCGCCTTTTCCAGCTTCTTTTGTGTCTTTGCATTCGGATTGAGCAGAATATCCAGATCTCTTTCAATTCTTTTGTAACTCTCCTCTGACGCGGGGCAATCCTCGTAGATCTCCACGCCTTGAAGTCCTATTTGGCCGGGGCTGAGAAAGGGGCTGCATCTGCATACCATTGGTCTCGCTTGATATATCTTGCATCCCTTTTGCGAAACATCGTAAAATCGGCACGGCGTTGTTGTCTTAAAGGCCAAAAGGTCGGACTCGCTAGGATGAGGAACGGTGTATTCTTCGATCGCTTCTTCCTCAGAAATGTTAAAAAAGCTCGCCAATCTGCGAATATCTTTGGGATAGAGGTCAATGGGATCGGCTACCCGGCAGCAATGGCCGCAGCGCTGGCATTGGAAATCCATTTGGGTTTGGATGCGCAGATAATCATAGGGATCTAAGGACATGGATTGTGACTGTTCTTCCTCAGAACTTTTATTTAGACCTTTCTGCATTTGTATCAATCGAAAAGACTTATTATGTAATAGTAATAATATTGCTTACAATGCTTAATATAACAGATCTAAGCGAGAGGCAGCTTTACGTGGAAAGCGATTCCTGGCAGTGCAACTTCGGCTATGGCGAGCCGGTGAAGCTGGGCCTGGTCCTGGAGGCTGTGGACCTGGCTCTAAGCGACGTGGAGGAATTCTCTTACGTCATCGATGCCGGACTCATTCCCCAGTTTGATTTTCTGGATGAGGAAATATTGGAGGAAGCAAGATCGGACGGCCGGGAGACGCAGGAGGAGCTTTTGTGTTATGCCTACGAATGCTATGGCAGCGTGCCCGTTAACATCGATGCCGTGCAGCCTGCCAAAGCCTCCTGCGGCATGTCCAGCTTCGTTGCCAATAGCTGTATTAGTACCGTAATTGCCGGAACGGGTGAGGAGATGGAGACCCGCCACTTCCAGGATCTAGGGGAGGCCATGTCTTTTGCTCGCGACTTTTATGTCGTTTATGCTCCCGTCATCTTCGGCTTCATCGATGTGGTGCTTGATCACCCTCTCCGGGTGGGGGGAACCGGCTGGGACAAGATCAGGCAGATGGCCAAAAAATAAATCTGTACCACAACCTTAAATAAGTTAAATGTCGAACATTAAGTAGTCAGAAGTCGATAATATCGGGTAATGAGAGGAATTGATATGCCGTACTATCATATGATGGACTGGTTCCCATTCATGGGATTTGGAACAGTCTTTGCCTGGTTTATCTCGTTAGCTGTAGCCTACCTGGTCTACAAGGATGCCGAGACGAGAAACATGAATGGGCTTTTATGGGGTTTGCCGATCTTGATACCCTGGATAGGCATACTGTTTCTGATACTGTATCTGATCATGCGCGATTCGGGACGCCGCATTGCTGCCGAGAGCAGCGTGCCGGCAAGAACCACTGCAGAGGAGGTTTTGGACGAGAGATATGCCAAAGGAGAGTTGACCCGAGAGATCTACCAGCAGATGAAGGAAGACCTTAAAAAAAGTTAAACGAAAAGAGCTTGTGCATCCGCGGCAGTTTGCAAACCAATAGCACCTAAATTGCGCTCAATGGCCGCGCCAAGCTCATCTATCTTTACAGGCTTGTTGAGATAATCATCAGCTCCGGCATTATAGCAAAGATCGCGGCACATCTCCGCCTCAAATGAGGTGACAACTATTATCTTGGGGCCTTGAGACCAGCGCTTGCGAATAATTTTAGTGGCTTCAATTCCATCCATTTCCGGCATTTGAATATCCATGAGCACCAGATCGTAATGATGCTCCTCCAGAGCCACCAGAACCTCTCGGCCGTTCTTGGCCGTATCGGCCTGTAGCCCCAGCTTCTTGAGTGCAATCAGAGCCATCTTCTGATTTACCGGGTTGTCCTCGGCAAGAAGAATGTTCAAATTAGGTCTGGCCAGCATAGTCCTCAATCAATGATATAGTGCTTTTAGTATAAGAATTTTTCTTTAGTAATTAATTTTAAGGCAGAGTTCTCATATTGTTTAAATGAGTTCTATAAGTCTATTTGCAAAGATGTATAATTCTATAATATGGTGCAGTCAGTCATAACTTAAAATTAATTCAAATAATACTATCATTAATGGTCAAACATTCTTTTGATGTTATTCCTCCCAAGAATGCAAAGTGATTTATGCGATACGGTTGGGCTTTTTTGTGCATTAATTTTGTATACTTGTGCGCGAGAATTAATCCTAATTTGCTGGAATTCTCAGGAGGGACAAGGAATTGAGAGCAAGTCCAATTTTGTTGCTGGTGTATGCAGGAATTGTGATGCTATCCTTAGCAGCGTCTGCCGAGCAAGAGATGCTGACAATAGGAAAATATGATATTTAGACAAACGGGAAAAGCCCTATGCAAACGTTTTTCGGCAAAGACGCACCAGGATAGCATTCAATGGAAGAGCAAACCATGCTACAGACGGAAAAGGTTGAAGACAGCTTCTTTTTGACTCCCACCTTTCAGGCTCTGACCATAGGAGTTCCCTTCTGCATCTTCAAGCTGCTCTTCGGCCTGCTTGCCCTGCGCGCGGGTGCACCGTCCGCCTCCCTTTCCACCTTGGGATGGCTGGTCATTGCCTGGGCCCTGGCAGATTTGCTCTTGAACTTGGCACGAGTCTTCTTTCACCTGGCCGGTCGGGAGGCCCCCCTTGAGTACTGCACCATTGCAGAGGTAGGAAGGCTCTTTATGAGACCCAAGCTCTTTTTGGCTATCGACACTCTGATCACCTTTTCCATCATATGTTTCGTTCTTTGGTCCGGCTGGATAGTGCGCCTGAGCCAAGAAGAGTCCTATCTCTGGTATGCGGCTACCACATTGAACCTGATCAGCATCTCAGCTGTCAACATCTGGATTGAACTATCCAGAGGACGGTAAGGTTTTTGGCAATGAGAAAATTATATATTTTCGAACCGTATATGTTAATGATCATGAATAAAGACCTAGAAAGCCTCCTCTGTGAATTGAAGACAGTTCATGAAGATCTGCGACTCGTACCTACGGAGATAATAGTAGTGTCTGATTGGGTGCGGCTCAAGTGCAGGTATGGCTGTGGCAATTATGGAAATCATCTCGGATGTCCGCCTTTTACTCCTACTCCGCCTGAGACCCGAGCGGTTCTCTCTGCATACAGAAATGCCGTTCTGGTCCGTTTTGAGGCAAAGCCAGACCTCAAGGTCGCGACCAAACATGCCGGCCGGTCTCTCTCCAATTCCGTGGTCAAGATGCAAAAGACCGTGGCCGAGCTGGAGAGAGCCGCTTTTTTGGCCGGCTACTACAAGGCATTCGGCATGAACGCCATGCCCTGCGCCCTCTGCGATACATGCATCATCGAGGAGATGCAAAAGAAGGATCAGGCGGTCTTCGATCTGGATAGCGTGAAATGCAAGAATAAGGAGCTCATGCGGCCCTCCATGGAGGCCTGCGGCATCGATGTCTTCAAAACCCTGCAAAACGCTGGCTATAAGCCGCGGGTTCTCAAGGACTGCAAGGAAATGGTGGAGCTGTTTGGTCTGGTACTGCTGGACTAAAATAAGCTAATATACCATCACCACCTCCTTGAGTCCGATGCAGTGGGAATTGATCGGCTCAAGTGCCGCCGTTTTGACCATGTTCGGCTTCGTGCCCCAGATCCTTAAGATCTACAAAACGCAGTCTGTAGCGGATGTAAGCCTGCTTATGCTCCTGCAATTCTGCCTGGGAATGTTCCTCTGGCTGCTCTACGGCTTGCACATTCAGGATAATATTCTCATCGTAGCCAATATCGTATCATTTTCTAGCTTGATAGTAGCCATTGGATTATTTTTAAAGTACAGGAAAAAATAAATCAGCTCTTTTCCAGCTTTTCTCTGATGCGATGCTGCAATCGTTCTAATGAGCCTTTGGTGCACTGGCGATTCTCACAGGGGGAGAAATCCTTGGGGCTGCAGCCGGCCAAAAGCTCCATGACCCTGTTCGCTACATCATAGACCTGTAAATCCTCCAGATTTTGTAGAAAGAGTGAGACCTCTCTGTTGAATTCGCGGCATTTTCCAGGATCGGAAACTCCACCCTCATGCAGCTCATAAAGCCGATTCAGCTCCTTTTGGACCTTCTGCCAATCATCTCTGTCCATTGCTGTTAAATCTGCTTTTTCCAGGCATATAAAGCGATGTATTTGATATTAAGGCTGATTTAGGGGGACCGCTCCCTTCACCAGCCCGGTTATCAATGAGAATCCTACACCATTAGCTCCCGGATTTATGGGCTTGACATCGATACCCCAATTCCCAATAGCCTCACTTCTCAGGAAGTAGTAATCGTAGTTCGAACCCACGAGGTGCATTACATTCCGGTTATCGCCCTGGACAGGAAGAATGCTTCCGTTTGGCTGGATCAAGGTCAAAGTGAAGCCGTCATTCTTCCAGGAAAGACCTATCATCTCTGCCCGTTCCGAGATAGACGGTCCGGTTTGGTATCCTGAAACGGCCTGGTCTTCTAATCCCAACGATCTCACAAACTTCAGAGGCGATGCACCTGGATATGCTATGCCGTTCTCCACCTTTAACGTATTAAGAGCCGTAACCGACTTGGCCCAGGGCATGGTTATGGCCGTCCCGACGGGAATTGTGTAGGACTGGGCGGTAGGAAGGGCATTGGTGGGTGCGACATATGGCTGATAGTAGGGATAATAGGACGTAGCATAGGGATAATACAGATACAGGCAGACGCCATCGATGCATGTCTTACCCGGTGCGCAGACAACGGGTGGATGCAGACATCCCCGGACTGGATCACAATAGTCTTTTGTGCAGGGATTGCTGTCATAACATCTCTTGCGCGTATACACGCATTCCGTACCATTGAATGAGTCGTCTGTACAGGGTTTTTTATCATCGCAGTTTTTCGTTGTGTTGTAGCACACTCCTTCAAAGCAGTAATCAAATGTGTCCGGATCTCCATCATCGCAATTCATATCTTCACATCTCGGGTGATGGTTGGCCATGAGCGCCTCGTCTGAGGATAGAGCAGTGCTATTATTTTCGCTTATGATGCTACCGTCATTTATGGGCTGTGCCTTTGCCTCTTCCATGACGATTTGAGATTCATTGATAGTGGTATTCTCTTTGGCGACCTCATTTTTTATTTCAGGTAGTACAGGGCTTAGAAATTCCACGGAAAAGCTTTTTCCGGACAAGGGTGTGTTGACGCAACCGGATGAGTCGCAGAGGTCTGTCGTGCTGGCGTTCCCGTCATCGCAATTCACAAGATCACAGCTTGCCGGTATATCAACGGCTTCCTTTAATACAGAAGGCTCCTGCCTGTTTTGTCTTGAACCCTCTCTTTGTGCCGTGCTGATATTAGCGTCCTTTCCAGATAGCTCCAACGCAGAGGAATTTGCATCGTCGCAGCTTTGGGGCGTATGCTGACAAATCATTGCGTCACAAAGGTCTATGGTACAGGGATTTTTATCATCACAATCCCCGCACTGGGCTGAAGCATAGCTCGTTAACAATAAAACACTGAAAATAAATGTTATAAAAGACACGCAAAGCTTATTTCTTCTCATTTCTTTATCCACACATTTCACTCCCACCAAATCAAGGAGTTCTTTTTATATCTAATTTTCGCTCTTTAGAAGCTCATTTTTTAGTGATATCAAGAGAAAGAGCTCAATGTAGTCTGCCGGGCTTTAAGCTGCTCCTTAAGCAAGTCGCTTTGCATGATGAAATTTTTTAAAGGCAATTGCAGCTTGCCGCAAATATACCACAAAGCGCTCTTCATATCCTCGAAGGACAAGGCCTTCTCTTGCATGGCATTTCTCACATTCTCCCTCACGTTAAAGACACCTAACGGCACATATCCAGAATAAGCCTCTCGCAAGATGATCGCACCTGCCTGTTTTTTCTCGCGTGCCAGAGCCTCCAAAACAGCCATTTTGCAGGAATAGTAGCATCCACCTACCCGGGAATATCCCTTCTTGCCCCCATTTTTCTCATAGTCGGAGAATATCAGCTCTTCATTCCCCAGGATGCAGAGGAAGGCCTCCATCCACTCATACTGCCAAATGGTTGGCAGGAGAAGGACGGCGTAATAATTGTTGAGGCTGGAAAACTCCCTCACCTGGCAGCAATCGATGGGGTCATAATCCCTGACCTTTTGCAAAAGCCGGTTGGCCAGGGTGCTGTCACAGGCGGTGATGGACCAGCGTGTGGGAACCAGGCGTCGTCTTTTCTTGGTACCCATGGTTCCCATGGAGAATGCCTTCTGAATGCTGGAGAACGGCATGCCCTTTTGGTGCAGATCAACAACAGCGTCCGCCGCCAGTAGGTCGCCGTCGTAATAGACCTTCTCTAAATTCGGATCCCACCTGGCATTGCAAATTTCCAGCCTATCCAGAGGCGCACTGGGACCGAAGGGAGTGTGCTCATCACTAAAGGACATGCCTTTAGGAGCGTGGTGGAACTCGGCTTCACTCTCAATGGAGGAAGCGGAGAGGGATATGTCCCGAAGTTTGTCCAAGTAGCGACCTTGCAGCTGTGTGACTTTGACGGATCTTTTGCCTCTGATCAGGTTTAGCCGGTATCTTATGATCTCCTCCTGGGTCTTCTTTTCCGGTATCCATGACTCTGGCCGGTCCATGATGATGGTGTCGCCATGCAGAGGTGCGATCATGGGACCGGCGTAAACCTTAGGATAGTTCCAGCTACCAATGAAGACGGAAGGAGGAGTGCTGCCATCAAGCTTTGTGCCCACTTCCTGCGAAGGGATATACATATTGGCAGTCAATTTTTTCAGATAAGCTTCCTTACCTTTGATCACAATTGAATCGATCCGACAAATTCGAATAAAAGCATAATGGACGCGGGACGAAAGTGTTTCCCTGGCATTTCTCTCCCCGGCCGGCACGGGAACATATTTACATTCAAAACGCCAATAATCTGTCGAGGTGTCCTCAGATGAAATGGACTGTGATAATAATAGCATTAATGATGCTGCTATGTACCAATGCATTTGGACAGATGAACCCATATTCCACCACCCCAACGGGCGGCGCACCCACACCCAGCACTCCCAGCAGCGCAGAATCGCTGGGCCTGCAAGTGCCAACGGACGTCACAGCATCCCAGCAAGCCCCAAGCGTGCAGGAGAGTACGCAAACTCTGATGAGCGCGAGCCAGGATGCAGCTTATGCCTTTGCGCCTACGGGATCAAGGGCCACCGCGACCAATCCGGTCTACAGCAAAATGATAATAACCCCCGGAAGCTCTGCGCCCAATAGCCTTTATATCTCCTATGCACCACGAACCGTAGCAAGCTGCAATCTTTATGCCAACCTGCCTTTATGGATGAAGACCTCGGGAACAGGCAATATATGGTTTTATGAGTGGTATCCGAGCGGCATGCTGGATACTAATTATGCAGGATTCGTCAATTACCCGGGCTGGTACAAGAGATGGTTCTCTGCTGATACTCCTGGCTGGCACATCCTCCAGTATTATTGCGGCGGCTGGAGCAACTATGTCTACATTTATGTCTCCGGTCCCGGCAGTTATTGGGTCAATCCGAACCCAAGTCCCGATCCTATGCCATATCCGTATCCCTACTGGGACAGCCCGATAACCTACACATATCCTCCCACCGGCCATACTTACTACTCTTATCAATGGACCACATCCAAGGGAATTGATTAAAAGGAGTAAATCAACCGAAAACCGGGAAAATCAGCACCAGTGTAAACCTGTGATTTCCCTCCCCTGCTGGGCCAGGGGAGAGAGAACCTTTTTTTACCGGCCTTCAACCATCATGCCCTTCAGCTCTTCTTCGATTGCCTCATTCATCTGTGCGCAGTAGCCATGCACGTTGCACCCAACGGTGTGCATTCTCTTTGGCTGCACTCCTCGGGCATAGGTCTGCTCTGCCAATTGGTAAGGTATGATGGTATCATTGCGGGAATGGATCATGACCAGCGGGCGAGGTGCGATCCTGTAAAGGTAGGTCTCGGGATCGATGGACCGGTAGAATCGGACCATATTCTTATCCACTACACCTGCCGAAGCGATTGCGTCATCCGTTCCATAGCCGCAGGTGCTGATGGCCAAAACGCCCCTCGCCCTGCCGTCCAGGGCACTGGCCATGATGGCAAAGCGGCCTCCGTTGCTCTCCCCGGCATAGATGATGCGCGTCGGGTCGATCTCGGGTCGGCTGCGCAGTATCTCGGCTGCAGCCAGGGCATCATAAACCATTCTATGCTCCGTCGGCTCTTCGCCCCTTAAAAACATTTGTAGATCGGCTTTTGCATCGACTCCCCCCAAATTTCTCTGGTCAAGGGTGATGCTGGCAAATCCCAGGTCGGCCAGGTACCTTGCCAGCTTCTGCTCCCGCTCTTTGCTGACGGTAGCGCCGGGCAAGAGCACAATGCCGGGAATGCTCCCGTTCTTTCTATCATCTGCAGCCGGCCCGGGGATTCTCAAAAGCGCTGCCATTTTCGCATCACGGCTCTGAAACTGGACTGCAGAAAGGGTGCTGTTGCCGTCATCCTCGGGCGGGCTAATATTGTATTGGGGCATGGATACTTTGTACTCTAGAATTCCTTTCTCGGATACTATCCATTGATCGGCGGATGTGCTATCCGAAAAAAAATGCCATCCCAAAAAGAGAGCGATGACTCCAACCAGAAGCATCACTGCGGTGCCATTCCTGCGCTCCAACATTTTCGAATGCACCTCTTTAGATGGAGGGTTTCCATTGTTCATCGGCCAATTTGGTCAAGGTGCCGTTTTTATTCAATTCATAGCCTATGGGAATTTTCCCCCAGCTCCACAGGCTCGTAGGTGCGTTGTTGTTTGAGCTGTTTGTCTGTGTTTGGTTGGTTTGATTCTGGGTGATAGTGGCGTTCTCTGATTGATTGGCTGAATTGTTGGTGAAGTTGGCCAGGATTGTCATGCCGTTTTCCTGGTTGATCTTAATAGCTTCCAGTGACTGAGAGCTGCATGCCAGTGCAAAAAGGATTAAAGCTGAAATCATCAAATTTCTCATACCATATCTGAATCGTTTCCTCATTTCTATACTTTTCCTTTCGGACTAAGTCATGGGCGTTTCTCTATGGAATCGAATACATACATATCAGACCTTGAGGATTACACATCCGATGTCAGAACACTAAAGGGAAACGCTATCCTGTGGATGCAACGGTTCAATCTTCTTAGGGCGCAGCGAAAGACAAGGCAAAAGCTCATCGAAGAGGCGTTTAAAAAAGTTAAATCATTTCTTAAGTTCCAGCCGACTTTTGTCTACACCGACGAGAATGTTCGCACTCACTACACGATATGCATCCTATCCTATTTGTTGGATATGACCTTCACAAACAAGCTCAGAGAAAGACCGATCGATGAGGTTGGCAGCGCGAGAAAAGTTCACAAAACACTGAGTAGATGCGAACTGGGAAAAGTGAGTGTAAATGGTACAAACCGTAGCGGATTAAAACTCATGCCTCTAACAGCGGATCAAAAGAGCATAATGGAACTATTTAATAATCGTGCTCGTAATAAGCTCTGCAGCTTTGTTTTGGGCGTGAGGTCCTCCACCTATGATCCCCAGGTAGCCCTCCAGTCAGTCCAGGAAGCCTTTGATCTCCGTTTGCTTCTAGCCGGGTTCATCTCTCCAGCATTTTTTCCGCCAGGAAGGCCTATGAATCGTGCACTACATCCGACCGTTCCCGCTCGGCTATGAAGTTGCCAGCCTCGTCTTTTGGGCAGGCCATTGCCAGGGGGCCAGGATTTCCGTGAATTTGCCCTCGGCGTAGAGCTGCTGGCGGACTGGGGCGGGCGCGCGTGTGGGACGCTCGCTGTGATGTCTAGCATTCAGGGACTACAGGCTTGAGAGCCGTTTGAGTTCTTGCCAGTAGCTCGTTCTGGTGGGATGCCGCGCGCGGTGAAACGCGCGAGCTGATCTGGGCTGCCCGGAGCGCCGGGCAGGCTTGGAGACTTGGCGGCGGAGCGATTAATGGAGCGGGCAGGTTTTGTTCCAGCGAGTGCTCTCTCAATTTTTATAAATATTGAAATATTCTCCCGTCGGGCCCGGCTGCCCGACGGCTCGCTCATTGAACAGACCGCGCTTTAAGGCCAAGTGTGGCAAGAATTGTCCTTCTCTCATCGGAACTTCGCGGCTTCACGCCTTCGCGTGAACCGGAATCCTGTGCGAAGCCAATTGGATATTTCTTAAAATTATGAAAAGATCTCATCCACATTTTTGGGATGCATCACCACGAGCTGAAAAGCATCTGGAATTCTGTATTTCCTCAGGGTTTTATCTGTTGTTATGAGATAATCGAGATCATAAGCCATAGCATAGCCCAAATGAACTAAATCCGTTGGGCTCAGCCTGCTATCCCGAACAGATTCAGCCATATACAGATTATAGCAAGCTACGGCCACAGCCTTGTTCGGGCGAAGAACGACTATATCTAATCCTTGCCAAAATCCAACCAGCTTATAGAGATCTTCAATACAGAATTTGCCCTCACGTTCGCCGTTTTGCTCTCCTTGAAGGCACAAGCTGACGATTTCCGCAAATACCGACACGGGAATACAGAGCTCTACGCGGGGGTGTCCGCTCGCGCGGCTCAAAAATTTTTTATTTCTCGGGGGAAAATGTCCTTCTTTCTGAGCTCATCGTGATTGTGGTCAATGACAGCGTATAAGAAAATATCTGAATCTACAGCGATGCGCATTGTTTTTAGCCACCGAAAGCGTTCTGAATTTTTCTTACCATTGCTTCCTCTTCTTCTTCGGTTAAGGCCCAAACCACTCTACCGAATAAATCCGTGGCTCCTCCGTGTGGCAGAGGGTCCTTCTCGGAGTCAAAGAGTTGATCAAATGGAATTTTTGGCATTTTAAAGCACATCCACTATTGTCCTTGATCTTGGCATCATTCCCGTTATTATACTTATGGGCAGTTTGCCAGTCGTGAATTATTATTACACTTTTCCTTCCACAATCCCGATCTCCTCTTCCGTCAGTCCGTACAGCCTGTACACCGTTGCATCGATCAGCTCATCCGTCTTCCTGATCCGCTCCCGCAGCGGCCCCAGCTTGCCCAGCGATCCCTCGAACTCGGCCCGGGGTTCGGGCTCCCTTCTGGCCGGATCGATGGCCAGCTTCTTTCCGTTCTTCTTGAGCACCGCCAAAAAGCTCTCATAATCGTGCTCGTAGTAGCTCTGCAATTTGGTCTTGGGCGTGAGGTCCTCCACCTTTG